>DATKFO010000410.1:0-4247 GCA_035544355.1 Thermoanaerobaculia bacterium | reverse complement strand
GTGGCGGCCGTACACCATCACGTAGCGGAAGTTGCGCGTCTCGGGATCGACGATCATCCGCTCGCCGGCAGCAAACACGTATGACCGGAAGTTCCAGTCGACCGTGCCCAGCTCCTCGCGCACGTTTGCGAATCTCACGTTCACCGCGCGGCTGAAGTTGCGATCGCCTTCGATGATCAGGCGCACGCGGCCGCGCGTGAATCCGAAATCGAACGCGGTCGCGCGCTCGCGGCTCGAGGCGAGGATCGCGACGCCGCCGCTCGTGCGGATCACCGGCACCTCGGTCATCATCTCGAAACTCGTGCGCGGCGGAACGACGCGCGCCGCCGGCTCCGTGAACTTTCCGCTCGCCGGTGTCAGGTAGTCCCAGCGACCGACGGGCGGATCGCCGAGGAGCATCGGCGGTGTCGGATGGAAGGCGGCGACGTCGCGAACCAGGATTTCCGGGCTCCACCGCGTGTAGATTTTCCAGTCGCGATCCGTCACCACCCAGTTCTCGAGCTCGGGACTGATATCGATCGCTGCGATCAATCCGCCGACGCCTTGCGTTGCGCGCACCGCGATCACGATGCGATTGCGTCCGTTCACGACGAGGTTCGAAATATCGAAGAGATCGATCCTCCGCTCTTCGCCGACGCTGCGGCCCGCGATCTCGCGTCCGTTGAGATACAGCGTGTAGTCCGGATCGCCGAGGAGCTTGATGTGCGTGTAGTAGCGGCTCGCGGGAAGATCGAAATCGCGCGCCGCGAAAAACACCACCGGCATGTTGTCGCTGAGCCGGTGCGGCGCCCAGATCCACTTCGCCTTTCCGGTGACGTCGAAAAATTTCTGCGAGTAGACGCGCTTCAGATGCGTGAAGCCGGCGGTGAAGAGAAAGATGAACACGACGACGGCGGCGAGCTTCTTCATCAAGTTAGAATCCGCGTCCGTCATGAGGGCGGTGATTGTAATTCCCGCGCGATGGGCGTCCACGCGCTTTCCCGGCAAGCCGCTCGCGGCGATCGCGGGCGTCTCGCTGATTCAGCGCGTATACGAGCGCGCCGTGAAATCGCAACGCGCGACGGCGGTCTACGTCGCGACCGATGACGATCGCATCTTCGGTCATGTTGCGGAGTTCGGCGGCAAAGCCGTGCGTCCCGAGGGCGACTTTCAAACCGGCACCGATCGGATCGCCGCCGCGCTGCCGATCATCGAAGTGCTCGAGAAAACGAACTTCGCTGCGATCGTGAACGTGCAAGGTGACGAGCCGCTGATCGACATCGGCAGCGTCGATCGCGTGATCGAACGTCTCGACGACGCCGACATTGCCACCCTCGCCTGCCCGCTCGAAACCGACGAAGAGTTTCATAGCCGCGACGTGGTGAAGGTCGTCGTCGACGATCGCAACGTTGCGCTTTATTTCTCGCGCGCCGCGATCGGCTCGCGTGAAACGGCGATGCGCCACATCGGCGTCTACGCGTATCGCCGCGACGCGATCCAGCGCTTTGTCGCGCTGCCGCCGTCACCGCTCGAGCGTGCGGAATCGCTCGAGCAGTTGCGAGGTCTGCAAGCGGGCCTTAGAATTGCCGTGTCAACAACAGCGAAGCCGCACCTCGGCGTCGATCGTCCCGAGGATGTGGCTCGCGTCGAGAGTGAACTTGCGAAACTGCATTCAACCTAAGCGAGGTCGTTGTTGAGCCGCTGGCTCACGATGACGACACACCTCCCGGCGTACCACAACTCTCTCCCCCCAAAAAGCAAACAGAACGTTGTCGGACCGACAACCTCGAGGAGGCGCGTATGAGCACGAAGTACATCTTCATCACGGGTGGTGTGGTTTCCGGTCTGGGCAAAGGGATCGCCGCGGCATCGATCGGCGCGCTCCTCGAAGCGCGCGGATTCAAAGTCACGCTGCAAAAATTCGATCCCTACATCAACGTCGATCCCGGGACGATGTCGCCGTTCCAGCACGGCGAAGTCTTCGTCACCGATGACGGCGCCGAGACAGATCTCGACCTCGGCTACTACGAACGCTTCACCTCCATGCGCGCGTCGAAGAAAAACAACTACACGACCGGCCGCATCTACCTCCGCGTCATCGAGCGTGAGCGCCGCGGCGATTACCTCGGCAAGACCGTGCAAGTCATTCCGCACATCACCGACGAGATCAAGAAGTGCATCCACGACGTCTCCGAAGGCGTCGACGTCGTGATCGTCGAGATCGGCGGCACCGTTGGCGACATCGAATCGCTCCCCTTCCTCGAAGCGATCCGCCAATTCCGCCAGCAGGCCGGCCGCGGCAACGCGCTCAACGTGCACGTCACGCTCGTGCCGTACATCAAAGCGTCGGAAGAACTGAAAACGAAACCGACGCAGCACTCCGTGCAGAAACTGCGCGAGATCGGCATCCAGCCCGACATTCTGTTGTGCCGCAGCGAACGTCCGATTCCGGAGGACATGAAGAAAAAGATCGCGCTCTTCTGCAATGTGGAAGAAGAGTCGGTGATCCCCGCGTACGACGTCGACTACATCTATCAGGTGCCGCTGACGTTCTCGCGCGAAGGTCTCGACGAGATCCTGCTCGACAAACTCCATCTGCCGCACGAAGAGATCGGCTCACTCGCGAAGTGGGAAGAGATCGTGCGCAAGATGCGGCATCCCGAAGATGAAGTGCGCATCGGATTCGTCGGCAAATACGTGGAGTTCGGCGACTCGTACAAATCGCTCAACGAAGCGCTGGTGCACGGCGGCGTCGCGAACAACGTGAAGGTGCGCATCGTCTACATCGACTCGGAATCGCTCGAGGAAGAGGGCTACCACGGCGACCTCGGCAACGTCGACGGCATCCTCGTCGGCCCCGGCTTCGGCGCGCGCGGCGTGGAAGGAAAACTGCGCGCGATTCGCTTCGCCCGCGAGCGCAAGATCCCCTACTTCGGCATCTGTCTCGGCATGCAATGCGCGACGATCGAATTCGCGCGCGACGTCGTCGGCATGGTCGGCGCGAACTCGACCGAGTTCGACGACGAGGCGATCTACAAAGTGATCTACAAACTGCGCGATCTGATCGGCGTCGACGCCCTCGGCGGCACGATGCGCCTCGGCAAATACCCGTGTCAGTTGAAAGAAGGCTCCATCGCGCGCGAAGCCTACGGCGTCACGGAAGTCGAGGAGCGGCACCGTCACCGCTACGAAGTGAATCCCGAATACGTCCCGCAACTCGAAGAGCGCGGCCTGCGCGTAACCGGCATCTCGCCCGACGGAAAATTCGTCGAGATCGTCGAGCTCGAAGGCCACCCATGGTTCGTCGGCTGCCAATTCCACCCCGAATACAAATCACGCCCCACCGCGCCGCATCCGCTGTTCCGCTCCTTCATCGCGGCAGCGCGTGCGTACAAGGCGTCGAACAAGACGACCGTTGCGATCGCGACGCCGCGCGCAGCGGAGGAAATGGTGTAGCCATGACGACACATTTCATTCGATACCTGTGCGCTGCATTGATTCTTCTTGCTTCCGTCTCGGCAGTTGCCGGCGCTCCTCAGGCATCCCCCGCCGTCATGAAGCTTCTCGAAGAGGGCAGCCGCTATTATCTGAAGCACCAGTACACAAAGGCGATCGGGCCGTACGCCAAGGCGCTGGAGCTCGAGAAGAAACAGGCGACTCTCGATGACGCACTCACGCGCATGCTCATCGACAACCTCGGCATGGCCTACGGAATCTCGGGTGATCTCGCGAGCGCGAAAGCGACGTTCGAATACGGCGTCAGCCGAGACAAGACCTATCCGATGTACTACTACAACCTCGCTTGCACCTACGCTGAAATGAACGATCTCGAAGGCACGATCGCGAACCTCGATCTCGCATTCAAGTACAGAGACAACGTGACCCCCGGCGAGCACTTCCCGGATCCCGCCAAGGACAGCTCCTTTCAACGATTCCTGAAGAACGAGCGGTTCATTCGTCTTCTTCGAGAATCCAGCGCTGCACAATGAGCGGCTGACCGATGCGCGACGAGTCGGGCTTCCAGCGTAGAATCCTCGGTCGAGGACGTCATGGATTGGCACGCGCACATCGCCATTGATCCGAAGATTTGCCACGGCCAGGCGTGCGTGACCGGCACGCGAATTCTCGTTTCCGTCGTTCTCGACAACCTTGCGGCGGGAGTATCGGAAGACGAGATCATCGCCAGCTACCGCGGCCTCACTCGCGAGAGCATTCAGGCCTGTATCGCTTACGCAGCGGATCTCGCTCGAGAAGAAGTCGTCGGGCTG
>DATKFO010000409.1:0-11749 GCA_035544355.1 Thermoanaerobaculia bacterium | reverse complement strand
GGTGCCGATGTTCCCCGCCCAGAAATTCGCGGCGGTGCCGGTACCGGAGCTCGAGCCGCCAGTGTTCAGCGCGGGACGTCCGTCGAATGTCGCCTCGCGCGGATCGCGGCGCGGATCGTACGGATTGAATCCGTAGCCGTTGAGCGCGTTGTAATTGCCGGGCATCGGCGTCGGTCCGCCGGCGACCCAGTTCGCGAGCTCGGTGAGCTGCGTCTTGGCGATGATGATCGCGCCGGCGTCGCGCAGATTTTTCGTGAGCGTCGCTTCGTACGGCGGCACGAGTCCGTCGAACGCGAGCGCGCCGCCGGTCGTCGGCATGTCAGTCGTGTGGATGTTGTCCTTCAGCGCGATCGGGATTCCGTGCAGCGGCCCGCGAATTTTTCCCGCGGCTCGCTCGCGATCGCGTTCGTCCGCTTCTTTGAGCGCGTTCGGATTGACGGTGATGATCGCGTTGATCTTGTCTTCGTACGTCGCGATGCGAATCAGATACTGCGCGACGAGCTCGCGCGACGTGATGCGCTTCGCTTTCAGCGCGGCCTGCATGTCGGGGATCGTCGCTTCGACGACGTTGAATTTCTGACTGACGGCGGGTGTGGCGACGGCGAGGATCAGCAGGAACGTGATCGTGCGCTTCATGCGCGGGGGATTGTAGTCCGCAACCAAAGCGGCGGCATGGCCGCAACCTCCAAAGGGTCAACTCCGCCTCGCTCGTGGGTCAATCCACATCGAAAGTGCGCAGCAACTGACCCTTTCGATCGACCCTCTCGTTCCGTCATTCCGGCGTCAACTCTTTGTGAACGAACCGTTTATCTCCTTGAATCCAAAAGTGGTCCGCGCCTTGGAGTAGAGCCATCGACCCAACCATATCGACAGGAGGATTGGATGAAGCGGAAATCTCTCGTCATTCTCGCTCTGGTACTCACCGCCGCGGTTCCGGCCATGGCGTCCCAGTTCATCGAGCTTTCGTTCGACCAGGTCGCACGTCAGTCGATGTTCGTCGTTCGTGGCACCCTCGGCCCGGTGTACAGCCAGTGGGATGACGCGCATCAAGTCATCTACAGTTACTCCACGATTCGCGTGACGCGCTACTTCGGCGAGACCACCGGCCCGGACGTGCTCAGCGTTCGTGAAGTCGGCGGCACCGTCGACGGCTACACGCAGGAAGCAATCGGCTTTCCGATGCTCCGCGAAGGGCAGAATGTCGTGTTGTTCCTCAGCAAGTGGGACGACAGCGATGACTTCCGCATCGAAGCATTCAATCAGGGCAAGTTCGTCGTGCGCATGCGGGGCACGGAAGAAGTGCTGACGTCGGATCCGGTCACGCAGGGTCACGCGCGTCTCGACTCCGGACGTGGTCCGGAGATGCAGACCGAGGGACTCGGCAACGCGATGACGCTCGACGAGTTCGAGCAGATGGTCGACGCCGCCCGCGCGGGCGCACGCGTTCCGAATCATCGCGACTAACCACTGATCGACATCAACGAGGAGAACATACGTGAAAAAGCACACGCTTCTCACACTCGGAATCATCGCCGTCCTGTTCGTCGCCGCGATCGACGCGTCGGCGTACACGCTGCTCTCGCCGCGCCGCGTCTGGAAAACGACGCCGATCGTGGTCAAGGTCAACACCACCGGCAACAACAAGATCAATGACAGCGACAAGGGCGTGACCGCCGTCGTCAACGCGATCACGGCCTGGGGCATCATCAACTCCAGCTCGACGTCGGCGAGCGCGGTTCGCGGCACGGCCCCCGCGATCATCATGCTCAACACGAACGGCCACATCTGCAACGGCAGCTGCCTGGCCGCGACGCTCACCGGCTACTACCACGCCGAAGGCGCCAACACGTACATCGACGACGCCGACATCTACACGAACACGAAGTTCGATTACACGTCGTCGCGCGAGACCGACGGCTGCAACGCCGAGTACGACATCGACGGCATCATGGTCCACGAAGTCGGCCACGTGATCGGCCTCGGCCACTCGTCCGTCACCGGCGCGACGATGTTTCCGTCCGTCAGCGCGTGCAACTTCAACAACCGCACGCTCGAAGCGGACGACCTCGCGGGCAAGAACGACCTCTACTAATTTTTTTCGCAGTTTGTTTGTTGAACGGGCGGCCGATGGCCGCCCGTTTTCGTTCGGGTGACCGCCATCACCCGCCCGTGTGCGCGCTCCCACGAGAAATATCCATCGCCGCGACGATATTGATCCACGTGATGCGACGGATTTTCTCGATGCTCGTCGTCGCGGTGGTGATCGCAGCGATGTTCCCCGTCGTTGCGACCGCGTGCTGCACGGTGAAGTCGTCGTGCTGCGACGAGAGCTGCAAGCTCGTGAAGTCGATGCCGGCTCCCGAGCGCGACGTCACACTCACCGTCGCAGTTCCGATCGTCACCGTTGCGCCGGCAACTCTCGCGCCGGTCGCGACCGAGCAACGCGCATCGTTCGAGCAGCCGCTCGTTCGTTCGCGCGACGTCGTCCTCCTCGATCGACAACTCCGCATCTGATCTGCGTCTCCTCGCTTCGCGTTCCACACGAATGCTCTGAGGAGAGATCGACGTGTTCACCTTCATCGCGGGGCTGCTCCTCGCGGTTCGTCTCGCGCCTGCGGATCCGATCGCGGACCGGCTCGTCGCGAGTGCCCTCGAAACAACGCCGGAGATCGCGGCCGCACGCGCGACAGCGGATGCAGCGCGCTTGCGCATCGCGCCTGCGCGGACGCTGCCCGATCCGAGCGTGACGTTCCAATACGAAAACGCCGCGTACGGCGTGATGCTCATGCAGCCGATCCCGTGGCCCGGCAAGTTGTCGCTCGCCGGAGAGGTCGCGCACAGCGAAGCGCGCGAGCTCGAAGCGGGCATGGTTCCACGCGCCGCATTGACGATCGAAGCGCGCGTGCGCAACACATGGTACGAGCTCGTCCTCGCGCGCGCGCTCGACCAACTCATCGAGGAGCGCCGCCGGACCGCGACGCAGATCGAAGAGTCCGTCCGCTCGCGCTACGCCGCAGGCCTCGCCGTGCAGCAAGACGTGCTGCGCGCGCAGGTCGAGCTCGCACGTCTCGACGAAACTTCACTCGCGCAACAGGCGACGATCGCCGCGAAGCTCGCAGAGTTGCATCGGCTCGTCGGACGCGATGCGCCCATCGAAGGCGAGCTGCCGTCCGATACGGAGGTTCCGCCGGCAGACGACGTCATCGCCGCAGCTCTCGGGCGCAGTCCCGAGGTTGCGGCTGCACGCGCAGGCATCGAAACGGGCCGCATCGCGATCGATCTCGCAAAGAAAAACTTCCTCCCCGATTTCGTCGTGAGCGGCGGCGAGATGGACGCGATGTGGCAGTTCAGCGCCGGCATCTCGATCCCCGCGTGGATCGATCGGCGGCAACGAAACCAACTCGCCGAAGCGCACGCGCGTGTTGCCGCGCGCACCGCGGAAAGCGAAGTCGTCGCGCGCGAGCTCGAAGTGCGCACGCGCGAGCGCCTCGCGCAACTCGACGCCGCGCGCCGCACCGCAGCGCTCTATCGCGAAAAGATCGTGCCGCTCGACGAGCTCGCGCTCGAGTCGGCGCTCGCCAGCTATCAGGCGGGCCAAGTTCCTTTCGTCAGCGTGCTCGACGCACTCAACGCGCTCTTCAGCGACCGCGCCCAACTCCTCGGCAAGCTCGCAGAAAACGCGCGGTGGCGCATCGCAATCGATGAGGTCATGCCATGAAAACAAAACTTCCGTGGATTCTCTGCGCGCTGCTCGCATTCGCCGTCGTCGCGCAGAACGCGCGCAAAGCCACGCCGGTGACTCCGAAGCGTCAGCCGCTCTACTGGGTCGACCCGATGCACCCGAGCTACAAATCCGACAAGCCGGGCAAAGCGCCAGATTGCGGGATGGATCTCACACCCGTCTATGCGGACGAAAAAACAGAATCAGTATTCACGCCGCGCAAGCAACAACTGATCGGCGTGCAGACCGGCGTCGCGGAAAAACGCGCGATCGGTCGAACGGTGCGCGCCACCGGCCGCGTCGCGATCGATGAAACGCGCCTGCACACCATCACGACGAAATTCGACGGCTACATCGAAACGCTCAACGTCGATTTCACCGGCAAGCCGGTGCGCCGCGGACAACCGCTCTTCTCGATCTACAGCCCCGACCTCCTCGCGACACAGCAGGAATACCTGCTCGCATTGCGCGCCGCGAAGCAATCGCCGCAACTGCTCGAAGCCGCACGCCAGCGCCTGCGCCTCTGGGACATCAGCGACGCCGAAATTCGCGCGCTCGAGCACAACGGCGTCGCACGCAAATCGCTCACGATCGCATCGCCGGTCACCGGAACGGTGCTGAAGAAAATGGCGATCGCCGGCGCGCGCGTGATGGCCGGCGATCCGATGTTCGAGATCGCCAACCTCGATCGCGTCTGGATCCTCGCCAGCGTCTACGAATCCGAGCTGCAGTTCGTGCACATCGGCAGCAACGCGAACGTGACGCTCACCTACCTCCCCGGCCGCACCTTCGCAGGTCGCGTCACCTTCATCGACCCCACCGTCGATCCGATGACACGCACCGTGAGCGTGCGCATCGAAGTCGCCAACACCGACGGCGCGCTCAAACCCGAAATGTTCGCCGACGTCACGATGCAGGAGCCAACGCGCGAAGTGATCGCGGTGCCGCAGTCGGCGGTGCTGATGACCGGCACGCGATCGATCGTCTACGTGGTGAGCGCCGAAGGCGAGATCGATGCGCGTGAGGTAACGACCGGAACGCGTAGCGAACAGTTCATCGAGATCCGCAGTGGCATTCGCGCAGGAGAGAAGGTCGTCACCGAAGCGAACTTCCTCGTCGACTCCGAATCACGACTTCGAACGGCGGCGAAACCATGATCGAAAAAATCATCCGCCTCTGCGCCACCAACAAGTTCGCGACACTCACCGTCACTGCCGCACTCGTGTTCATCGGCATCTGGTCGATGCAGCGGATCGCGCTCGATGCATTGCCGGATCTTTCCGACACGCAAGTCATCATCTACTCGCGCTGGGATCGCAGTCCCGACATCATCGAGGACCAGGTCACCTACCCGATCATCACCTCACTCCTCGGCGCGCCGAAAGTGAAAGCCGTTCGCGGGTTCTCCGACTTCGGCTTCTCCTACGTTTACGTGATCTTCGACGAAGGCACGGACATGTATTGGGCGCGCAGCCGCACGCTCGAAGCGCTCTCGAAAATTCAGCCGCAGCTGCCGCAAGGCGTGAAGACGGAGCTCGGCCCCGATGCGACCGGCGTCGGCTGGGTGTTCCAGTACGCGCTCGTCGACAAGAGCGGCAAGCACTCGCTCGCCGATCTGCGCTCGCTGCAGGACTGGACGATCCGCTATCAGCTGCAGTCCGTGCCGGGCGTCGCCGAAGTCGCGTCGCTCGGCGGATTCGTGCGGCAGTACCAGATCACCGTCGATCCGAATCGCCTCGCCGCTTACCACATCCCGTTGATGGACGTGACGAACGCCGTGCGCGCGTCGAACAACGAAGTCGGCGGACGTCTTGTCGAATGGAGCGGCGCGGAGTACATGGTCCGCGCGCGCGGCTACGTGAAATCCGTCGCCGATCTCGAAGAGATCGTCGTGCGCGCCGACGAGCGCGGCACGCCCGTGCGCTTGCGCGACATCGCCACGATCCAGCTCGGACCCGAAATGCGCCGCGGCATCGCAGAGCTCGACGGCGAAGGCGAAGTCGCGTCGGGAATCGTGATCATGCGCCACGGCGAGAACGCGCTGCGCGTGATCGAGCGCGTAAAAGCAAAGCTCGCGGAAATCGAGAAGACGCTGCCCGCCGGCGTCTCGATCGTCACGACGTACGACCGCTCGGAGCTCATCGAGCGCTCGATCCACACGCTCAAACACGAGTTGATCCTCGAGATGCTCATCGTCTCGCTGGTCATCCTGATTTTTCTCTGGCACCTGCCGAGCGCGGTGATCCCGATCTTCACGCTTCCCGCCGCGGTAATCCTCTCGTTCATCCCGATGAAGCTGTTCGGGATCAACGCGAACATCATGTCCCTCGGCGGCATCGCCGTCGCCATCGGAGCGCTCGTCGACGCCGCGGTGGTCGTCGTCGAAAACGCGCACAAGAAACTCGAAGTGTGGGATGCCGAAGGGCGCAAGGGCGACTACAAGGAAGTCATCATCGGCGCGATCCAGCAAGTCGGGCGCCCGAGCTTCTACTCGCTGCTCGTGATCGCGCTGTCGTTCCTGCCCGTCTTCGCGCTGGAAGCGCAGGAAGGGCGGCTCTTCCGCCCGCTCGCGTACACGAAGACGTTCGCGATGGCGATCGCGGCGATCCTCGCGATCACGCTCGATCCCGCGTTGCGCCTGCTGTTCACGCGCGCGCCGAAGAAAGTGCTGCGCGAAGAAAATCATCCCGTCTCGCGCCTCCTGCACAAGCTCTACACGCCGCCCGCAAAATTCGTGCTGCGCCATCCGCGCGCCGTCATCGCGGTCGCGCTGCTCGTCGTGCTGCTCACGATCCCCGCATACAAAAAACTCGGACACGAGTTCATGCCGCCGCTGAATGAAGGCGCCATCCTCTACATGCCGACGACGCTCCCCGGCATCGGCGTGACGGAAGCGACTGCGCTGCTGCAGCGGCAGGATCAACTGCTGCGCACGATCCCCGAAGTCGAGCGCGTGTTCGGCAAAGCAGGCCGCGCAGAGACGTCCACCGATCCCGCGCCGTTCTCGATGATGGAGACGATCGTCGTTCTCAAACCCACCGACCAGTGGCGTACGAAGCCGCGCTGGTACTCGTCGTGGATGCCCGCGTTTCTGAAACCGGTCGTGCGACCACTCTGGCCCGAAACGCTTTCATGGGACGAGCTCGTCGACGAGATGAACGCGAAGCTCTCACTGCCAGGACAGACGAACGCGTGGACGATGCCGATCAAGAACCGCATCGACATGCTGACCACCGGCATCCGCACGCCGGTCGGCGTGAAGGTCTTCGGATCCGATCTCAAAGAGATCGAAGCGATCGGCAAAAAACTCGAAGGCATTCTGCAGACCGTGCCCGGCACGCGCAGCGTGTACGGCGAGCGCGTCGCAGGCGGCTACTTCGTCGACTTCGATCTCAATCGCGCGCAGATCGCGCGCTACGGACTCACCGTCGGCGCCGTGCAGGAAGTGATCATGACCGCGATCGGCGGGGAGAACGTTTCGACGACGATCGAAGGACGCGCGCGCTATCCGATCAACGTCCGCTATCCGCGCGAGCTGCGCGACGACGTCGACGAGCTCGCGCGCACGCTCGTGCCCACGATGAACGGCGCAGTCGTTCCTCTCGGCCAGCTCGCGACGATCAAGCTCGTCGAAGGCCCGTCGATGATCCGCGACGAGAACGGCCAATTGTCGGGTTACGTCTACGTCGACGTCGACACCTCGAAGCGCGACATCGGCGGCTACGTCGCCGACGCGAAGCGCGCCGTCGAATCGCAGCTGCAACTGAAGCCCGGCTACTTGCTCACGTGGAGCGGCCAATACGAAGCGATGGCACGCGTGCGCGAGCGGATGAAGATTGTGCTGCCGCTCACGCTCTTCCTCGTATTCGGCCTGATCTTCCTGAACACGAAGTCGCTCGCAAAGACATCGATCGTGCTGCTCGCCGTTCCGTTCAGCGCAGTCGGCGCGGTCTGGCTGCTCTACGCGCTCGGCTACAACATGTCCATCGGAGTCTGGGTCGGCCTCATCGCCCTCCTCGGACTCGACGCCGAAACCGGCATCTTCATGCTGCTCTACCTCGACCTCGCGCACGAACACGCCAAACCAAAAACACGCGCGGAGCTCGACGAAGCCATCCTTCACGGAGCCGTGCAACGCGTGCGGCCGAAGGTCATGACCGTCGCGTGCGCCTTCTTCGGCCTCGTGCCGATCATGTGGTCGACAGGCAGCGGCGCGGACGTGATGAAACGCATCGCCACCCCAATGATCGGCGGCCTCTTCACGTCGTTCCTGATGGAGTTGCTCGTCTATCCCGCGATCTATCTGTTGTGGCGCAAACGCGAGCTCACGACAGAATCGCACCATCACGCGTTTCCGTGGCGCTGGGTTTTCGCGAGCACCGCAGTTCTCGTTGCCATCCTCTCCTTCTTCGCGCTACGCAGCCAACCGCTCTACCCGCGATACGAAGCCGTACGCCAGTCGCTCATCGCGCAATCACTGCCCGACACGAAAGCGCGCGCGAACGAGCTCGCAGAAATCGCAAGCGGCGACATCGCCACGCGCGCACGCGCAATCGCAGAAGCACGCGACCTGCAGAGCGCACGCGAATCATTCGCCCAACTCTCCGACGCCATGATCGCGCGCGACCACGACGCCGCAGAGATCGCGTACTGCCCGATGGTCAAACACGCATGGCTCCAACCAAAGGGCCCGATCGAAAACCCGTACGTCGACGCAGAGATGCGGGCGTGTGGGGAGGTGCGGGAGAATTAGCGCGCGACGGCGGCGCGACGCTCCAGCAATCGCACGACTTCGTCGGCCGCCTTCGCGACGTCGTCAACGACTACGTCCGCGCCTTCGCCATATCCACCATTCGGGCCGGCGATCCCGAAGCCAATGTTCGGACGCCACTCGACCGAAGCGATCACGCCATCGTTCTCGACGTCGATCCACCACGAACCACTTGCCGATGCAGGCGCATCAACGCGAATGTCCACGCCGGCAACACGCCGTTTGAGTTGTGCCTGAAGTTCATCGAGCGGCGACGTCATTGCTCCCATACGTGTCTCCCGTCAAGACCTGCCTTGCGAAAGAGAACATCATCGTTGATATGGCGGATTTCGACCGCGCCGTTCTTTCCGATGAATGTATTGTGCGCGCGACTGCGGTATCTCGTCACGGTGTCGTGTCCCGGAACGTCTCTTCGACTGTCCGGCTGAGGTGGGTACATCCGACCGTCCGTCATCCATCGACTCGGATCCGCTGGCACGCCCGTCAGCTCATCTTCGACTGAGGTCAGGATCGCCGCGATGAGCTCCAGCGCCTCTGCATCGGAGCTTGCAGCTCGCGCAAGCTCGAGCCTTCGAAAAAATTCGCGAAGGCGTACTTCCTTCGACACCATCCGATGGGCAAGCTACCACGTCACCGCGTCTTGCGGTAATCACACACCGATCGACGACTTCGAATCCAAGCGTTTCGTGCGCGCGTTGGAGCCTTCGTTGTCGAGGCACGTGTGTCGCCCGCCGATGAAACCGGCGGGCTTTGCAATCTTGGCAGCCTTCTCGTGACATTCCCCGGGCTTACGCACCGGGGCTACTCGACGCGCCACGATTGCGTTCCGCGCGGATGCTGATACCAGCCGGGATCGCGCGCGTAATCCATGTCGTCGCGAATCTTGATCAGCGTGAACATGCCGCCCATCTCGATGATCCCGTGCGGGCCGGCGCCGCCGCGCATCGCGGCGCTGTTCCACGGCTGCGGCATCATTGCCGCGTGCTCGGCCATGTCGCCCATGCCTTGCGCGCCCATCACCATCGTGCCGGGCAGGAGCGCGTCGACGCGCGCTTGCGTGTTCGCGGAGTCGATGCCGAGGAGATTCGGCAGGCCGTGTCCCATCTGATTCATCGTGTGATGCGTCTTGTGGCAATGGAACGCCCAGTCGCCCGGATTGTCGGCGACGAACTCGATGTCGCGGGTCGCTCCGACCGGTACGTTCACGGTGTTCTCTGGAACCCATGACGATTCCGGTGCGGGACCCGCGTCCGTTCCGGTGACGTAGAACTTGTGCCCGTGAATGTGAATCGGATGCGAGTCCATCGACAGATTCGCGAGGCGGATGCGCACGCGATCGCCGGTGCGCACGAGCAGATGATCGGTGCCGGGGAACACGCGGCTGTTGAACGTGAAGACGTTGAAGTCGAGCATCACGGTCGGATCGGGAGTCGCGGTGCCGGGCTTGATGAACCATTCGTTGAGGAAAATTGCGAAGTCGCGATCGACGGGGCGCACGCGCGCGTCGCGCGGATGAATCACGAAGAAGCCTTGCATCCCCATCGCCATCTGCACCATCTCGTCGAAGTGCGGGTGGTACATCAGCGTACCGGTCTGTTTGAGCGTGAACTCGTACGCGTACGTTTCGCCCGGCGCGATCTTCGGCTGCGTGAGTCCGGTGACGCCGTCCATACCGTTCGGAAGAATCGCGCCGTGCCAGTGGATCGACGTCCCTTCGGGTAGTTTGTTCGTGACGAGCAACCGCACGCGATCACCTTCGAACGCTTCGATCGTTGGTCCGGGGCTCATGCCGTTGTAGCCCCAGCAGTTCACGGTGAAGCCATCCATGAACTCGCGTTTCACCGGCTCCGCGGTGAGATGAAAAACCTTCACTCCATTTTCCATGCGATGCGGAAGCGACGCGCCGTTCGGCGTGATGACGGATGTGCGCGTGCTGCGCCGTTTGCGCGATGGCGCGAGCGTCGATGCTTCCGTGCGGCGCGTGGCGAGAGCCGTGGCGCCGAGAAAACTCGAGAACAGAACACTGCGACGAGAGATCGCCATCATTCGCCTCCCACACCATTCACGACACGCTCGAGATCGTTCTTCGCGATCCAGTAGTCGCGTTGCGCGTCGACGGAGTCGCGCTGCGCCTGCGCTTCGTTCTGCTTCGCGGCGAGCAGTTGGAACACGCCCACGAGCATCGCGTTGTGCTCGCGCTGCGTGAGCTCGACGATGCGTTTGCGCCGCGGCAGCACGACGTCGCGGTAGTACTCGACGCGTGCGCGCGCTTCGGCAACGGTTGCCTTCGCGGTTCGCAATCGCGACGCCGATTCGGCGAGCAGCGCGTCGAGCGTGTGCTTCGCGCGCAGCCACTGCGCTTCGGCGCGCGAGCGCGCAGCCTCTCCGCGATTGAAGATCGGAACCGGCACGACGATGCCTGGGCCGAACGTGCGCTCGCCGGACGGCTCGCGCTCGTAGTGCGCATCGGCTTCGAGCTCGCCGAGTGCGGCGAGACGCGCGAGCGGAATCTGCCGCTGCGCGAGCTCGACGTCGCGGCGCGCGAGGTCGATGTCGAGACGGCGCGTCGATGCGAGCTGTTCGAGCTGTTGCGCATCGAACTCCGCCTGCGGCAGCTCGGGGAATGCGTCGGCGATCGATAGCTCCGTCGTGTTGAGATCGCGCACGAGCATTTCGCGCGCGATGATCAACCGCTGCTCCGCGCGTGCGAGATCGAGCTTCGCTTGTTCGTACTGCGCCTGCTCGTTCTCGAGATCGAGATCGGTGATGTTCTCGACATCGTGCTGCCTTTGCGCGAGCTCCGTCGCCGCCTGCGCCGACTCGAAATTCGTGCGGCTCATCGCGGCGTGCTGCGTCGCGGCGATGACGTCGAAGTAGTGCGCGCGCACGTCCGCGCCGAATCGCAGGACTTCCGACGTGACGCGCAGCTTCGAAGCATCGAACGCGATGCGTCCCGCGGCGCGGCGACGACGAAGTTGGATGAGATCGACGAGCGTCTGCGCAACGCGCAGCTCGTACGGACGGTGCGGATCGCCGGGAAAGCGGATCTCCGCTTCGAACAGCGGATTGCGCACCGTGCTCGCGTCGAGAAGATCCGCGCGCGCGACGCCGAGCTCCGCGAGCGTCGCCTGCAATCGCGGATTGCGCTCGATCGCGATCGCGACCGCATCGTCGGCGGATTGCAGATCGTGATTCGCGCGCTCCGCGATCGCGCGCTTGACGTCGTCGACACCCGCATCGCGCGGCACGCTCACGCA
>DATKFO010000408.1:0-8455 GCA_035544355.1 Thermoanaerobaculia bacterium | reverse complement strand
GCGCAGCGTTTAGGAGTGCGGTGGCAAAGCCACCGCTTTTGTATCCGGATCGGAAAGCGGTGGCTCCGCCGCCACCGCACTCCTAAACGATTTTCTACATACGTTCCACAATCCGCTCCGCGAGCGCCGCGATCGTGCGCGTGGGATTACGCCCGATTGGGCGCGGGATGATCGCGGCGTCTGCGACGTAGAGGCCTTTGTGGCCGAAGGCTTCGCCGCGGTGGTCGACGACTCCGTTTTGCGGGGTCGTTCCCATGTTGCAGCCGCCGAGGGGGTGCGGGGTGACGAGCATGCCGAGCTCGTTCCATTGCGGCATCGGGAGCGGCTTGCCGTCGGTCGCGGCGGAGAGTTCTTTGTGCATTGCGTAAATGGCGTCGAAGACGGCGCGATTCGACGGTAAGTCCCAGTCCATCTTCAGGTGCTTCTTGAAGGGCCACCACCAGTTGCGGCCGAGGTAGAGCCTGGCGTTGCCGGCGTCGACGCCCTGGGCGAACCAGGGCATGACGTTGTCGTCGAGGGAGCTTTCCATCAGGTTCGCGATTTCGCGCGCGATTTTGAGGTCGACGCCTCGCAGGAAATTGGCAATGAGGTTCGGATACCCGCCGTCTTCGATCCAGAATTTCTGGCCCTTGCTGTTTCCGTTGCCGCCGCCGTCGCCGAAGTCGATCGCGGAGGTGATGGTCGGGCCGCGGTGCGGATACGGGCGATAGGTCTTGTATTCGGCGGGCGTGAGGAAGTCGCCGTTCGAGCTCCAGTTTTTTCCGAGAAATGCCGAAAGATTGCGGAGCGTCTTGTGCTGATCGCGATTGCGCAGCAGGAGCTCCGTTGAGCCGATGGATCCCGCGGCGACGATCACGTTCTTCGCTTCTTCGCTGCCCGGCTTGAGCGTGTGGCCGTCGATGCGATCGAAGTGGACTTTGTAGTGACCGTTACTCGGCTCGATCACGCGCACGACGTGCAGCGGACGAAAATCGGCGCCGTGTTTTTCGGCGACCGGGATGTAGTTCATGTCGAGCGTGCTCTTCGCGCCGAAGCGGCAGCCGATGTCGCAGTTGCCGCAGTGCACGCAGGTCCCCTGCTCGACGCCGTGATCGTTGAGAAATTTCTTGGAGTGCGATGCGTCGCGGCCGAGGGGGTCGAAATAGTCGTAGTTCCACTCGGGATCGAACATCACGCAGAGCTCGAGCGGCAGGAAGCGCGCGCCGTTGCCCGTCTTCTCCGCTGCTTCTTTCATGAGCTTGAAGCGCGCGGGCACCTGGTTCTCCGGCACGCGCTGGACCTGCATGAATTTCGCGACGCGGTCGTAGTACGGCTTGAGCTCGTTGTACGTGATCTCGGGCGGCCAGCCGTTGTCGAAGACGTCTTTGCGCGCTTCGCACGAGATGTTCGCGTAGATCAACGATCCGCCGCCGATGCCCGCACCCTGCGCGACCGACATCTTTCCGAAGAATCGGAAGTCGAGCCACCCGTTGAATTTCTCGGGATGCTCGGCGTCGTAGAGAAACGAGTCGGTGATCGGGTAGTTGCTGAGCTCCCAGCGCCGGCCGCGCTCGAGCACGACGACCTTCGCCCCTTTTTCTGCGAGACGGCAAGCCGTCACCGCGCCACCGAAGCCGCTGCCGATGATGATGTAGTCGTACATGATTCAGTGGGCGGCCGGCAGTAGGCGGTTGGCAGAAGATCTACGTGCCGTGAGCCCTTCCTCCAAGTCGTTGCGATCCAATCGAAGCAGCGGGCGGTGGGCTCCTCTGCCCACTGCCCACTGCAAACTGCCAACTAGAAAAGCGAAGAACGTATCGGCGGCGCTGCCGGCAGCGGCGGGATCGGTTTCCCCGTGCCGCTGATCAGCGGGTCGTCGGTCTTCAGGAATTCGACGAGCGCCCATTTGTCGCCGTCGCTCAAGGTCGTTCCGTATTCGTGTCCGGCGTTGCCGTTGCCGGCGAGTGACGTATCGAAGAGGAATCCTTCCGCCGCGGCTTCGGCGCCGTCGCTCACAAATCCGACTTTCACCGGATCGAGGACGTTGTAGCCGCGGTAGAACGTCTTCGGACGATTCGTGGCGGGCTGCAGCAGATCCCACAGCGTCGGCACCGCGCCGTGATGCAGGTACGGTCCGCGCGCCCAGATGCCGTCGAGCGGGATGTTCGAGTACCAGCCGTCCTGATGTTTCGTGTACGCCGTGAAGCGGAACGGCGCTTCGGCGATCATGTGGAATCCATCATCCGCGAGCTGCTTCGTGAACGAGATCGAGCGATGCGGATCGCTGTTGACGGTCTGCGTCACCTGGCCGAGCTTGGCGCTGTCCCACGAATGGCAATCCGCGCAGTTGCTGATGAACACTTGCTTGCCGGCCGCCGCCTTCGCTGCATCGATCGGCAGCGGATACTTCGCCGCTTCGAGCTGCCACAGATAATCGGTCACGCGCTTGAAGCTCGACGGTCGCACGGAGAACGGCGTCGCGCCGACGGCCATCGCGGCCGCGTAGTTGCGCTGCTCGATCGAGTTGTTGTTGCCGTCCCAGTGCAGCCACATGCTGCTGCGGCGTCCCTGATTCCACGTCTGCGGCAAATCCGTGGTTCCGATCGAGCCATCATCGGGCCACTTGAACACGGCGAGCTTCGTCGTGTTGAACGTGTCGGTGCGTCCGCGGCCCTGCCACGGACGTCCGTGCGAAACCTGCCAGAGATAGTTCGTGCGCTGTTGCAGGAGCGCGGTTTGCGTCGCGGGCAGGATCACGTTCTCGTACATGAACGAATCCATCGCGCTGAGCGAGTGCCGCTTGTTGATCGCCTTCATCAGATTCTGCGCCGAGAACTTCGGACTGGCGGCGCAGTTGTAGAGGAACCACTGGAACCCTTCGAGGTCGAGCTCGTGCGCGGGCGCGCCCGGCACGACGACCGGCGCGCTGTTCGCGGCGAGACGAATCGATGCGGTGTGGCACATCGCGCAATTCGGCTCGATCGTCTTGTAGCCGATCTCGCGCAGCGAGAATCCGACCGGCGTCGCCTGCCCTTTCTCCTGGATCAAGCCGAACGATGCGTAGCCCTTCTTCGGATCGGGCATCAGCTCGGGGAACATCTCGGGCAGGACTTCGAACACGTAGTACGGAATGCGCGCCGACGCGCTGAGTCCGACCGACGCGTATTTGTAGTGCTCCGCGTCATCGCCGTACTCGAGATCGGGGACCGCGCGAACGAAGTACCACCACGACACCGCGCCGGCGAACGCAAAGACGAGCACGAGCGCAAACGCGGTGATCTTTTTCCAGCGCGGGGCGCCGACCATCGCGATCGTGTTCGAGAGGAACGCGAAGAAGCGATCGAGATTGTCCGCGGAGATTTTCTTGTCCGCCGGCGCGCCGGTCTGCAGGAAGAAGAACAGCAGCAGACCGAACGTGCCGTCGCTGAAGAAGTACATCAGGAAGCCGCCGTGATACGGCTGCCGCCACACCGAGAACCAGAACGTCGCCGCGATCACGCGCGACACGACGATCATCCAGTCGTACGAGAAGTATTTCGTCGGCGCGATCGCCGACGGCAGGTAGAGCAGCGTGAGCGAGAACAGCACCACCGCAGTGATGCCGAGCCACGTCGTCGACTGAAACAACGCCTCGGGACCCACGACCGTCGCGAGCGAGTTCGGCATGAACAGCGCCTGGAACACCCACACGAAGTTGAAGAGCATTCCGGCGATCGCGACGTAGCTGAACCAGCGCAACCGCTTGTTCGACTTCGTCTCCTGCCACCCTTCCTTGAACTGCGCGAGCGTCGCCTTCACGTTCGCGCCGCTGAACCGCACCTCGGGCTCGGCGAAGAACAGCAGGATGATCGCCTGCGAGACTCCGAGCGTGAGCCAGAACAGCGAGAACGGTTTGAAGATCGCGTTGACGCTGTTCTGCGCGACGCCGTACCAGTAGATGCCGTAGAGGATGCGGCCGAGCGTGACCAGCCAGCCGTACACGCGATACCGCGTTGCGTCATACGCCGCGGCCACGGTCATCATCGTGATCGGGATGATGAGCATGCCGAGATTGCCGAGCCAGACGTACGAAAACTCCATCCGCTCGAGCCCGATGATCATCGCCAGCTGATCCGGCGCGAACATCGCGATCATGCCGAAGAGAAAGTGCACCGCGGCGCCGATGCCGAGGAGCCAGCGGAAGATATTGGTGAAGAGTTTCATCTCTCTCGTTCTCCTGCCTGCGTTTTCGTAGGGGCGGCCTGCGAGCCGCCCCTACACATTCAAACTTTCGCGGTCTTTTCCAGATGTTCGAGCACGAACGGGAACACGTCCTTCGCTGCGTTCTTGCCGAAGATGCAGTCGATGTGTCCGTAGTCCGGGATCACGTTGCGGCTGTAGTCGATGCCGGCGTTCGTCTTCTGCAGGAGCTTGAGCGTCTTCTCGGTGCTCTCCGGCAGATAGCACTCGTTCTTTTCGCCGTGAATGAACTTGATCGGGATCTTGATGCGATCGGCGTGCGGCATGTAGACGTCATCGCCGTTCGCCGCGACCGCTTTCTCTTCACGCACGGTGAGCGCGAGATGCTCGAACGAGGTGATGTTCCCGATGCCGAACATTTCTTCGAGCGCGACGTGCGTCGGATCGTTCAGCGTCGTGTGCTCGTAGAGCGGCGCATACATGAACGTGATGCGATGGCACACGGCGCTGTTGCAGCGCTTCGTCGCCTGCACGAACGCGTTGAGCTTGAGCGCCTGGTCGTAGACCTTCTCGTACCACTTCTCGTCGGTCGTCGCGATCGCGGTGAGATCGTTGACGCCGAGGTGCTTGAGCCATGAGGGCATGTGCAGTCCGCAGCGGATCTTCTGCGCGAGCGTCGTCTCGACGTTGAGCGCGACCTGCGATGCGACCGCGGAGCGCACACCTTGAAGTCCGGCCGCCATCGCCATGAAGAACGTGAGCGATCCGAAGCAGTGCACGACCATCTGCACGCTCGGCGCGCCGGTGAGCTTGAGCACCGTCTGTACCGCGGCGGGATAGTCCTTCGTCGCGATGTCGTCGCCGGTGAACTGCGTCTTCGCGGACGGCAATTCGATCGACGCGCGGTAGTCGAGCAGCCAGCAGTCGTAGCCGTTCGCGTAGAGATACTCGAGCATGTTCGTCTCGATCGTGTCGATGGCGAAGATCAGACTCGAGACGCCGAGGCCGTGCGACAGGATCACCGGACCCTTGTCGCCGCCTTTGTAGTGCGTGAGCCGCAGCTGCACGTGGTCGCTCGTCTCGAAGTAATGCACCCCGGGAGTCCCGGCGCGCAGCTGGCGCTTCACACGCGGCGCGGAGTCGGGATTCACGAAATCGATCGGCGCGAGCACGCCGCCGTAATCGCGGTACAGCACTCCCGCGAAGTACTCGCCGAACTTCAGCAGCGCTTCGGCGCGAGCTTTCGCGTTGGGTGCGTTCAGCACGCGCATCGTCGTCATCTGCTTCATGAAGTCTTCGGGCTCGATGCGCAGAATGCCTTTGCCGAGGACCGGCGCGCTCGCGTTCGGGCCGTCGTACACCGTGACGTAGAGCGTCGTGGTGTCGTGCCACACCTTGAGCAGCATGCTGTCCTGCACGATCTTGTACGCGTCGAACCAATACTGCCGCCCGTTCTCCGCGGTCAGCAGCATCTTGTACGTCATGTGCTTCGTCTCGACCTCGTTCGGAAAATCGACGAAGAGGCCGAAGGTGCCGTTCGTGACGACGAGCGGCTGCTCGTCGAGGAGCGGCGCCGTCACCGTGCCGGCCATGTGTGCCGGGTGATCGGGTGAGTTGATCAGCTTGTCGAGATCTTCACCGACGATCGTGAGCGTGAACTGCATCGGCGAGTTCGTCTGCTTCCCTTCGGTCGCGCCGCGCTGGTAATCGGTGGCGCCTTTGAGGAAGTAGCCCTTCATCGTCTCGGTGAACTCGATGCCGACCGGGTACACCTTCGACGGGCGCTTCCATGCAACGGGCAGCGTGTAGTCGATCGTCCATCCGCGATCCGCGGCCATGATGTGCACCGCACGCTCCGCGGTTGCGGAGATCGTGAGCAGCGGATTCACGCCGAGCGGACGCGGGATCACCGCGCCGTCGGAAACGTAGAGACCTTCGTACGCATCGGCACCGTTGCCGGTGAAGACCTGTCCTTTGTGATTGACGACGCCGTTCGCCGCGTCTTCGCCCATGCAACAACCGCCGAGGGGATGCACGGAGATCAGCTTGTTGCCGATGAGCTTCGACCAGATCGGATTCTTCAGGAACGTCGCGCCGATTCCGTACGACGCCGCCTGCAGGTTCTGATTCGCGGCGATGTAGTTCGGCTCCGTGCCGACGCCCGGCCACTTCGTGACCGCGCGATCGTTCTCGAGCACGATCTCGCCTTTGCCGTCGTCCTGCGACATCACGAGGAACGTCTGCGTGTTCTTGATCGCGCCGGTGTACGGACCGCAAATCAAGCTCTCGACCTCGCGCTCTTTCTCTTTGATTTTTTCCTTGAGATCCGCCGGATCGGGAGCGCCGACGAGATCCGCGAACGTCTTGAACGTCAGCGGCACGAGCGGTCCGACCGCGCCCGGAATCGAGCCTTCCTCGATGACCATGCCGTCTTCGAGATGCGGCTGATTGCGAAGATCGATGATGCCGGTGATGCACGGGCCGACGGGCGTCATCGTGCTCGGGTTGTGCGCGCCGAAGCCGACGGTGTCGATCTCCTGCTCGGAGTTGTACGCGAACGCGAGCACGTCGCCGTTGCCACTGAAGCGCTTGCCGAGTTGATCGGAAACGGGCAGTCCGTTCTGCTTCGAGCGCAGAAGAATTTCCGTCGATCCGAGCGTGCCCGCGGAGACCACGACGATGTCGGCCTTCACGAACATCGTCGGCGCGTCGAATTTCTCGCGCCCGGTGTGCAGCGGCTGGAAGTGCACGATCCACTTGCCGTCATCGCCCTTCTCGACGTAGCGCACGGAGCACTGCGTGAAGACGTCGGCGCCGTGGTTGAACGCGTCGGGGATGTAGTTCATCAGCGTCGTGTTCTTCGCGCTGACGTTGCATCCGCTGACGCAGTCGCCGCAGTTGTTGCACGCGGCCTGCGACACGCCGACGTGGTTGCCGGCAGTCTTGTCTTCGAACGTGACGTTGATCGGCGGGAGGTAGAACTTGTCGGACTTGTTCATCGCCTTCGCCGAATCGCGAAGGCCGTTCGTTTTGTGGAGCGGCGGATATCCCGGTTTCCCCTCCGGATACGGATTCGGTTTCAGCATCGCCTCGGCACGCGCGTAGCTCTCCTCCAGCAACGCATTCGCGTCGTTGCGGAACGCCTGCGGCCAGCGCGGGTCATCGAACACGCGCGGCTCGGCGCGGAGCGCGACGTTCGCGTTCACGAGTGACGTGCCGCCGAGGCCGCAGCCGACGAAGACCGACATGTCGTCGAACGCGTGGAGATCGAGCATTCCCGTGCGCGATCCGAAGTGCGCGTCGGGCGTCGTCGCCTGGAACTCGACGTCGGCTTTCAGCGGAGTGTCGGGATACTCGCCGGGCTGCAATTCTTTGCCTCGCTCCAGGATGCAGACCGAGCGGCCGGCGCGCGCCATGCGCGATGCGGTGATGCCGCCGCCGTATCCCGAGCCGATGACCACGATTTCGTAGTGCGGCTGGATTTCCTCGATCGGAGACGATAGACGAACCATGGGCAGGACCCTCCTCAGGGTAATTTTTTGTCTTGAACTCCGTGCGTAGGAGGAGTGTACTAGATGACGCATTCCCCTACCTCCTTTTTTGGTGGTCTTGACCGCGTCCGGCGGCAGGGGAAATTCATCTCAACGTCACAGCCCAACGAACGAAAGGAGCCCCACACCATGCCCGACATCCGCGACAGCATTCGCAGTGCGATCGACCGTTCGATGAAGGTCGTTCAGGACGACACCGAGGTCGTTGCCAAGGCGTTCGGTCCCCCGCCGCAGCCGCAGTCCGCCACGATCTCCCCCGAAGCGATCGAAGTCTTTCAGCGCGCGCAGATGGCGCTCGCGGAAGTGAAAGACAGCGACGTGCAGGGCGACTTCGTGCACACCGAAGATCCCGACGTTGCGATTCTGCTCAGCGCGCTCGAAAGCGCGGTCGATCCGGCCGAGGCGCAGGCCAAGGATTCGGTGGCGGGCTTTCACAAATACGACACCACCGATCCGAACTGGGTGCTCTGCCTGGTGAACGAGCTCGTTCGCTCGAAAGTGCCGTTCATCTATCCGAAGAAGCCGGGCGACTTCCGCTTCAAGCTGCCCGATCACGACCTCACCGTCGCGATCTGCGGCGACTGGGGCACCGGGCTGTGGTCGTCCTCGCAGATCGCGAACTACATGAAAGCGCAAAACCCCGACATCACCATCCACCTCGGCGACGTCTACTACTCCGGCAGCGAGAACGAAGTGAAGGAGAAATTCCTCAAGCGCTTCCCGCGCGGAACGTATGGCTCTTATGC
>DATKFO010000407.1:0-6305 GCA_035544355.1 Thermoanaerobaculia bacterium | reverse complement strand
GCGCTGCACTTTCTTCGGGATCTCGATGTGCAGGAGGCTGATGCACGGCACGTCGATCTGCTTCGAGAGAAACGCGGCGAGCACGTTCTCGTCGATGAACTTCAATTCGACGAGCGTCGAGCCGAAGCGCTTGCCGCTCTGCTTCTGTTCCGCGAGCGCGATCTGCATCTGCACCTCGTCGATGAGGTTCGCGGCAACCAGCATGTCTCCGAGGTTTCGCCGATGCACGATCGGTATCGTATGACAGTTGCTCCGCGGCTACTGTGACGCTCGTCCGTAGCTCATCCGTTCGCGGAGTGCTAAGAGCGAGACGTACGCGTATCCGCTCACGAACAGAATCAGAAACGGCAGCGAGACCCACTGCCGCGCGATCACGAACGCGACGACCGCCGCCGCGAAAAATGCGACGAGAATCAATTCGGCGACAGGAATCCGCGGCTTGCGCTCGCGCAAATCGCGCGCACCGTTGCCGCGCTTCGGCGTGCGGCGAAAGTGTCCGCCGCGCTCGAAGAGTCCTTCGAGCACTGCCGTCGCGTTGCGCGCAGCCATGCCGACGCCGACGGGCAGCACCGCGAGCAGTTCGCGCACGCGCGGACGCGGACGCCCCGCCCAACGTTGTCCTTCGACGTAGAAGAAGAGCACCGACCCCGTCGACGCAGCGAAGAGCACGAAGTCGATTGCGAACGTCCACGTGATCCCCGCGGTTTGCCGGATCACGATCGACGGCACGATGAGCAGCGCGAGCAAGAGGCTCAGCAAATACGCGCTGTTGTTCGTGAGATGAAAAAACGCCTCGGTCTTCGTCGCGCGATTCGCGTCACTGCGCGCGATCGTGCCGAGAAGCTTGCGCGCGGTCTGGATCGAGCCCTTCGCCCAGCGGTGCTGCTGATCCTGAAATCCGCTCAGCTCCGACGGCAGCTCCGCGGGCACTTCCACGTCACTGAGAAACGCGAACTGCCAACCCGCAAGCTGCGCGCGATACGACAAATCAAGATCCTCGGTCAGCGTCGACGACGACCAGCCACCCGCGTCGTCGATCGCCGCACGGCGCCACACACCCGCGGTGCCGTTGAAGTTGAAGAAGCGTCCGCCGAAATTGCGCGCGGCCGATTCGACCGCGAAATGTGCGTCGAGAAAAATCGCCTGCACGCGCGTGAGCATCGAGTGCTCGCGATTCAGATGTCCCCAGCGCGCCTGCACCATGCCGATGCGCGGATCGGCGAAGTGCGGCACGACGCGGAGCAGAACGTCCGGCGACGGAACGAAGTCCGCGTCGAAGACCGCGAAGAGCTCCGCGTTCGAGAGACGCATTCCGTGCGCGAGTGCGCCGGCCTTGTAGCCTTCGCGCGACGCGCGGCGAATGTGCGCGATGTGTGGCACAGACACTCCTGTCTGTGCACCGAGCTCCGCGATTTTCCGCGCGACGATGTCGCTCGTTTCGTCGGTCGAGTCGTCGAGCACCTGGATGTCCATCGCGCCTGGATACTCGAGACGCGCAACGGCGTCGATGAGGCGCGCGGCTACGTTCGGTTCGTTGAACAGCGGGAGCTGAATCGTGATCGGAGGAAATGTAGGACAGGCTTCAGCCTGTCCGGGACGGGCTGAAGCCCGTCCTACACGTTTTCGCAATCTGACAAGATAGACGCGAGGGACGCTGTACATCGTGAGGATGCCGAGCGTGACGTAGTACAGCGCCAGGGAAACGACTTCGGCGGGGCTCATGCGGCGGCGCTGATTCTACTCTTCACGGTTGTCGCTGCCGTGCCGCACGCGGGTGTTCGCGTTTTCGTTGCGCTCTACGCCGTCGCGGCGATGCTCTGGCTGATCATGCGGCGCGCGACGCTTCGTTTCGGCGCGATCGTCGTGATCGCGATCGCGCTGCGTGCGCCGCTGATGTTCTCCGATCCGCAGCTCTCGAACGATGTGTATCGCTATTTGTGGGACGGCCACGCGCTCGCGTCGGGCGTGAATCCGTACGCGCACGCGCCGGACGATCCGCGCATCAATCATCCCGAGATTCCGACGATCTATCCGCCGCACGCGGAGCTGCTGTTCGTGCTCGCGCGCAATCTGTTCGCGTGGCGCGTCGTGATCGTCGCGTTCGATCTGCTCGCGCTGTTCATGCTGCGTTCGCGCCCGCGCGCTGCGCTCGCGTACGCGACGTTCCCGCTGCTGCTGTTCGAGGGGACGTGGAGCGGTCACGTCGATGCGGTCGCAGCGTCGTTGCTCTTGATCGCATTCCTGCGCGACTCCGGTGCCGCCGCCGGCGCGGCTGTCGGAATGAAAGTGATTCCGATCGCCACGGTGCCTGCGTTGTTTCTGCGTTCAAAGAGTCGCTGGCGCTTCGCCGGCGTGTTCGCAGCGGTGCTGATCCTGCCCATGATTCCGTTCGTGATCGCCGGACCGCTGATGCCCGGCATGCGCGATTACGCGACACGATGGATTTTCAACTCGCCGCTGTACGAGATCGTGTTTCGCATCGTCGATCGCATTCCGCTCAAAGAGTATTGGACCGCGATCAAAGATCCGCTGCATCTCGAGATCATTTCGGATTGGGTGTACCGGCATGTGTACGCCGATTTCGTGACGCGCTGCGTGATGGCGGCGATCGCGCTCGTGCTCATCCTGCGGCGCCCGAATGTCACGCGATCGATCGGCGCGCTGCTTCTCTGCGCGCCCGCGATCCACCCGTGGTACTGGCTCGTGCTCGCGCCGGTCGCGATCGTCGAAGAAAGCGCATGGATCTACGTAGCGCTCTGCGCACCGGCGTCCTATCTGCTCTACCTCGGCGCGCCGAAGTTGCTCGTATTCGCGCTCTGCTACGCGCTGCCGCTCACAGCGCGGCTTCGGCCTTCAGCGTTCGCGTCATCAGTCGCTGGATGGCGTTCCGCGGCGACTCGTTTTCGTAGAGCACGCGATACATCTCGGTCGTGATCGGCATCTCGATCTGATGCTTCTCCGCGAGCTGCTTCGCGGATTTCGCCGTCTTCACACCTTCCGCGACGAGCCGCGACTCGCGCAGGATCTCGTCGAGTTGCTTGCCCTTGCCGAGTTGCACGCCGACGGAGCGATTGCGCGAGAGCGCGCCGGTGCACGTGAGCATGAGATCGCCCATGCCCGCGAGGCCCGCGAACGTTTCGGTGCGGCCGCCGAGCGCGATGCCGAGGCGCATGATCTCGTGGAGGCCGCGCGTGACGAGCGCTGCGTTCGTGTTCGAGCCGAGGCCGAGACCTTCGACGACGCCGGCCGCGATGGCGATGACGTTTTTCAGCGAGCCCGCAAGCTCGACGCCGACGACGTCTTCCGATCGATAGAGCCGGAACGTCGCGAACGACAACACGCTCTGCAGCTCCTGCGCGAAGTCGACGTCCTTCGACGCGATCACCGCAGCCGTTGGATCGCCGCGTGCGGTCTCGAGCGCGAACGTCGGACCGGAGAGCGTGGCAAACGCGCGCAGGTAATCGCCGAGGACGTCCGTCGAGACCGCGGACATGCGATCGAGTGACTCGTTCTCGATGCCCTTCGTGCCGGAGATCACTGCGACGGGACGATCGATGTTCGCAGCGAGCTCGCCGAGCACGCGGCGAAAGTGATGACTCGGCACGACCATGAAGATCACATCGGCGAAACCAGCAGCTGCAGCGAGATCATTCGTCGGCTGCACGTTCGAAGGAATCGCGAGGTTGAGATAGAACGGATTCGCGCCGGTCGCGCGCAACGCATCCGCGACTTTCGGATCGTGCGCCCACAGCATCACATCATTGCCCGCGCGCGCCGCAACGATCGCCATCGCCGTGCCGAATGATCCCGCGCCGATCACCGAGATCTTCAACTCTTCTTCTCCCCCATCCGCCGCTCCGTGCCCTGCACGAGCCGCGCGATGTTCGAGTGATGCTTCACGATGATCAGCAGCGCAATGACGATGCTGATCACGATGCGCCAAAACGGCGCATCGTGCGCGAGGAAGCGGAAGAAAATCGGAATCGACGCCGCGGCGAGAATCGACGCAAGCGAAACGAAGCGCGTCGTGAGCAGCACGATCAAGAAAACGATGATCGACGCAACGACGACCTTCGGATCGAGCGCGAGAAACACACCGGTCGCCGTCGCAACGCCTTTGCCACCATGAAAGCGCAGCCACACCGGAAACATATGCGCGAGCACCGCGACGAGTCCCGCAAACGCAATCCACGCCTCGCGCGACTCCCACGGCTGTAGGCCAACCGCGAACGGCCAGTCCGGCCGCGAAACGATCCACCGCGCGATCGCGACGGCGGCGTATCCCTTCGCCCCATCGAGCAGCAACGCGAAGATCCCCGGCAACCGCCCGGTCGTGCGCGCGACGTTCGTCGCACCGACATTGCGGCTTCCCTCCGCGCGCAGATCTTTGCCGGTGACCAGACGCACCACGATCCAGCTGAAGGGCAGCGAGCCGAGAATGTAGGCGATCGCCACGACCGCGACAGGCAGCATCAGGCGCGTATTGTACGTTCCAGCGCTACGCGGAACGCGGGCGGGTGAATCGCGGGATACCGATTGAGCTCCGGCTCGATTTGCTCGAAAAACGAAAGCAGCCGATCGCGCTCGACGAGACCCGAGTTGATCATGTTCTGCACGTCGAGATGGTCGAGCTCGTGGCCGCGCTCGATCTTCGCGAGAGCTTGCGAATAGAAGTCGTAGTGGTGAAACGAGAGCTTTCCTTCGCGCGTGATGAACGGACTCCGATCGCGCCATCCCGGCAGCGGCGGAATGAAGTCTGAGGGAGACGCCAGCTCCACGTTCACGTGGAAGGATTCTTTCAGTCGCGGAATCGCGCTGAACAGCGCGCCCGATTCGGGAACGATCTGGAGATCCACGTCCAGCGTGCTTTCACGCCAGCCGAGAACGACGGCGCTCGCACCTCCGGTGATGTAGACGCGACCTTCCGCCGTCGCCTCGCGCGCGAGCGCACGCATGAATTCGCGCAGCCGTGGTTCTGTCAGTCGCTCACGCATTCAGCTGCACGCTCGAAACTCACGAGACGACGAATCAGCGCGTTGTACTTCGAATGCGCGGCATCCGAATCATCGGCGGCGATGAGATCGTACAGACGGTGCTCCGGGAAATCGTCCGATGAATCTTCAGGGACATCAATGCCGAGATTCCGCAGTCGCGGCGCGCCCACGAGCACGAGCAGCGCCGGCACAGACTCCACGCCGTTTTCCAAATCGCGCAGTCCTTCGCGAATCAGGTCGGCGCCAGGGAGCGCATCGGAGATCTCATACACCCGCCGAGTATACGAGGCCGTTTGGACTGCGGCGATCGCAATCGCCGCTTTTCGACAACGGTATACGAACGCGGCGACTGCGGTCGCCGCAGTCCATAACGTCCGCCGTCTCGTGTCGAATGGGTGGCACAGACACTCTTGTCTGTGCGCGCCGCGCGGGATGAGCCGATGGACACTGGGCTCCGGCCTCCCGAGTGCGCACAGACAGGAGTGTCTGTGCCACCTGTTGAGATGGTCGGCCGTGCCGCCGCACTCCTAAAAGTCGAAGGCGTTCTCGAGGTCGGCGATCAGGTCTTCGATGTCTTCGATGCCGACGCTGATGCGCACGAGGCCGGGGGTGATGCCGAGGCGTTTGCGGGTTTCGACGGGGACGGAGGCGTGCGTCATCGACTCGGGGTGCGAGATCAATGTTTCGACGCCGCCGAGACTCTCGCCGAGGGAACAGAGGCGCACGCGGTCGAGGAACTTCTTCGCGTTTGTGTAGGAGCCGAGCTCGAACGAGATCAGCGCGCCGAAGCCGTCCATCTGCTTCTTCGCGAGCTCGTGTTGCGGGTGGTCGGGCAGGCCGGGGTAGTTGACCTTCTTCACTTTCGCTTGATGTGCGAGGTAGCTCGCCATCGCGACGCCGTTTTCTTCGTGCGCTTTCATGCGCACCGCGAGCGTTTTCACGCCGCGCAGCACGAGGAAGGAGTCGAACGGCGAGAGGATCGCGCCGACTGCGTTTTGCAGAAAGCCGATCTGCTCCGCGATCTCGTCGCTGTTCGACACCACGACGCCGCCGACGGAATCGGAATGGCCGTTGAGGAACTTCGTCGTCGAGTGCACGACGATGTCGGCGCCGAGCTCGATCGGGCGCTGCAGGTACGGCGAGCAGAATGTGTTGTCGACGTCGACGAGCGCGCCGCGCGCGTGCGCGACTTCCGAGCACGCGGCGATGTCCGTGATGGTCATCATCGGATTCGTCGGCGTCTCCAGAAACACGATCCGCGTCTCGGGCCGCATCGCCCTGCGCACGGCATCGACGTTCGACGTGTCGACG
>DATKFO010000406.1:0-2760 GCA_035544355.1 Thermoanaerobaculia bacterium | reverse complement strand
GCCGGCGGGCTTTGCAATCCTGGCTATCGTCGCGCGGCATTCCCCGGGCTCACGCCACGGGGCTACCTTGATGCCAACGCAAAACCACCCGAAGCAATCGTCTGCAAATCGAGCTGCACCGCGGCGATGCTCTGCTGGATCTCGATCCGCACCGGAACGCGGCGCGCATCTTCCGAGAGCCACACCTTCACGCCGCCCGCCCACTTCTTCCCGCCCGGCGCGTCGACGATCTCGAATCCGGTCGCGTTCACTTTCTGCTTCTCGATCACGAACGCGCGGCTCTCGATCGGACGGAAGATCACCGGATACTCCTTGCCGTCGGTGTAAATGCTCGTCGTGATCGGCTTCTTGATCTCGCTCGCGTGCTGGCGGAGGTAGTAAATCGCGCTGAGCATGTCGCGCATCTCCGCGCTCGGCAATTTCTTCACGCGATACGCGGTGTCTTCGGTCGTCTCGCGATGCATGCGCGCGAGTCCCTTGTCGTAATCGAAGGATGTCCGCTCATTGCGAGCGCGCTTGCCCCATGAGTAGCCGGTGTGCGTCGTCAGCGTCTTCGCAGCGCCGTCCATCTGCGACTCGTACACGTAGAAGCCGCCTGACTTTCCGTTCGGTGCCGTGATCAACAACTCACTGCTGATCGGCTCGTTATCGCCGAACGTCGTCTTCAGACTGCCGAGGCCGGAGGTGGGAAACATCAGGCCGGCGAGAAAACGGACGCCGCCTTTCACACGCCACGAATAGCGAAGATCTTCGGTCTGCGCCGCATGCGCAGAGGAAGCGGACACAGCAACGAGCGCGAACAGACAGAGAAATGTGCGGTTGGCTTTCATGGGATCGAGTTGGCAAACGCGATTGGGTCTTGTGTTATTCGACGTAATTCACGGCCATCGGTTACAGTCGCGCCCATGCTCGCGCTCGGCGACTTCACCTCACGGCGTCTCACGACGGACGATGTCGCGATCTTTCAGGATCTCTTCGAACGCTGCTCCGATTTTCACGAGCTCTCCGAGGGATCTCCGACGCGGCCGGACGCGGCGGCGCACGAGCTCGCATCCGTGCCGCCGGGAGGAAAGCCCGACGACAACTTCGTGATCGGCATTTTCGATTCCGAGCAGCTCGTCGCCGTGCTCAATCTCGCACGCAACTTTCCGCGCCCGGGCGAGTGGTGGATCGGCCTGCTCATGCTCGACCCTGCGGTGCGCGCACGCGGCCTCGGGCGGCGCATCGTCGAGGCAGCTCTGCCGTGGTCCGCTGCAAGCGCGATGTGGCTCGGCGTGCTCGAGGCGAATCCGCGTGCGGAACGTTTCTGGCGCCGCGCGCAATTCGAGGAAGTCGAACGTCAGGACTTTCGCTCCGACACGGGCAAGGCGCATCGCATCATTCTGATGCGCCGCTACATCGCCGAGATCACGGACTCGACTTCGTCGATCACGTAATCCGGCGTCGAGGAGCCGGCCGTCACACCGACGACGCGCTTGCCATCGAACCACGCGACGTCGAGATCGTTCGCGCCCTGCACGAGATACGACGGCTTCGCTTCGCGGCAGATCTCCCACAGGTGCTTCGTATTCGCGCTTTTCTTGCCGCCGATGATGACGATGACGTCGACTTCGGGATCCTGCGCGAGCACACGCGCCGCGTCCTGATTTTCCTTCGTCGCGTAGCAGATCGTGTCGCCGCGCTCGACGCGCCGCGCGCGCTGCTCGATCGTCTGGACCACATCTTCAAATTCTTCGGCGTTCAGCGTGGTCTGGTAAAAAATCTTCAGCTTCTCGAACTGCATCCAGTCGATCGTCTCCGCCTCGGAGCTGCGCGAGACGATGTGAAACGACGCGGGATCGAGATCGTTCGTGTAGCCGATGACCTCGCGATGTTTCGGATCGCCGATGAACACGAGGTGGTAGCCATCCGCGAGCGCTTTCGATGCCTCGCGATGAATGTCGTAGACGAACTTGCACGTCGTGTCGAGGATCTGCAGCCCACGCCCGCGCGCGTTGTCGTGAAACGAAGGCGGCACGCCGTGCGCGGAAAAGACGATCGTCGGCTCCTGCACCGCAGCGATTTCATCGACGGTCCGCACGCCGAGGGTTTCCATCTCTTCCACGACGCGCTCGTTGTGCACGACCTGGCCAAGGATCGCACCGCGTCCGCCGGCGGCAGCGAAACGCTTGACCTTCAAGTCAGCGATGCGCACGCCGGAACAGAAACCGTACTTCGCTGCCCGCTTCACTTTCATCGTCGTGAGGAACGTCCCGGAAATCGATTCTATTCGTCGCGCTCAATGTGGGCAGTAGGCAGTGGACAGTGGGCAGTGGAAACGACCGAAAATGTTCCTCTGCAAGTCGCGAAGCTCCCGGACCGCTCACTGCCCACTGCCAACTGCTGACTGCCGACCGCCAACCGCCCACTGCCCACTACAATCCCCCGTCCCATGCCCGACGACCGCCTCCTCACGCCCCGATTTCTGTCGCTCTGGCTGTTCGCGTTCTTCGCGTTCTTCTCCGCGTTCCAGCTCCTCCCCGCCATCCCGTTCCGCATCATCGCCCTCGGCGGCACGAAGGCGAACGCGGGTCTCTTTCTCACCGTCTACACATTCGCGAGCGCGTTCTCCGCGCCGGTGATGGGATCGATCGCGGATCACGTCGGGCGGCGGCGCATGCTCGTCCTCGCGTCGATGCTCTTCATCGTCTTCTCGATCGCGTACGGATTCATCACCTGGCTGCCGCTCTTGCTCGTGGTTGGTGTCATCCACGGCACGCT
>DATKFO010000405.1:0-2514 GCA_035544355.1 Thermoanaerobaculia bacterium | reverse complement strand
CTGCTCGTTCGCGCGTCCGACAAGACCGGCACGCTCGCAAGTGAGCGATTCGAAGCGAGTCTCTGGCGCGCGATCGGATTCGCGTCGTTCAGCGAACAGCGCGCACTCGATGCCGGCGATTCCGACGCGCGCGAGCAAACGCTCCGCCGCATGGTCCTCACGAAACAGGAGCAGGAGCTTTTGCAGCGCGGCTCCGGCAGCACGCGGCTGCAGTGGGAGTCGTCGCCGTGGTATCGCTGGAGCAAGTCGATGTTCCTGCGTCACGGCGATGCCGCGGACGCGAAGCTCGAGCGCTGTGACGCGCTCACGATCGGCGACGAGACCGTCGCGCTTCCCGCCGCCGCCGTCGAGCACGTGCTCGAGCATCCGCACATCGCGCGCGCAGGCGGATTCGATGTCGCTCGCGAAACGCTCACTCCATCGTTTCGCATCAGCGTCGCACACAACCTCACGCTCACGCCGGTGCTGCTTGCGAACGGCCAGGTGCACGATCGCACCGCACTTCAGCGCTTCGGCCGCTGGTTTCTCCTCGGCAAGACCTTCGCGACCGCGAAATCCGCGGACGCGATGTTCGCGGAGAAATCGGCGCGCGATCAGGCCGCGCTGTTCGAAGTGCGTCCGTCGTCGGGACTGCCATTCGATCGCGAGACGATCATTCCGGACGACGAAGTGTTCGCGTTCATCGAGCGCCATCGCGACGAGCTCGCGTCGATGCCGCCGGAGCTTGCGCCCGATTCCGTGCGCAACGCGCAGCCGGTCCGCCTCGAGGACGAAGTCGTGTTCGAGTTCGCCGCGCCGCACAACGAATTACTCGAGGTCGCGATCGATTTCAAAGCCGGCAACGCTACGATCGGTGCCGCAGAGATCGCGAACGCGCGCAACAACGGCACCCGCGCATTGAATCGCGGCAGCATCTGGATCGACGTCGCCGACGCGCAATTCGAATGGCTCGACGCGACCACGATCGGCAAGAACGGCCGCGCGCTCGTCACGAAGCTCGAGCTGCTGCGCATCCGCGGCTCGCTGCGCGGCCGCGCCGTCTTCGCCGGCGATCCCGCCGCGGAGAGCATCTTCCGCATGTTCGACGAGCTGCAAACCTCCGCCGACGCGCCGTCGCTCGCGGCGCTCGGCATGAATCTCTACGGCTATCAACAAACCGGCTATCACTGGCTCTGGCTCCTCCAGCAAAACGGTTTCGGTGCCCTGCTCTGCGACGACATGGGCCTCGGCAAAACGCACCAGGCGATGGCGCTGATCCGAGCGCTGACCTCCGCGGACCCGTCGATCTCGATCCTCGTCGTCTGCCCGACGTCGCTCATCGATCACTGGCGCGAGAAACTCGCGCTCTATGTCCCCGGCGTGCCGGTCACGCTCACGTCGTACGGCATCGTGCGCAACCGCCTCGAGCAATTCCGCGGCAAGAGCTACGACCTGCTCGTGCTCGACGAAATGCAGACCATCAAGAACGCCGGGACGTCGACGCATCAGGCGCTGCGCGCGATCGAGAAGCGCATCGCCATCGGACTCACCGGCACGCCGGTCGAAAATCACGAAGGTGAGCTCACCGCGCTGCTCGATTTCGTCGTGCCCGGATATCTGCCGAAAAACGCCGTCGATGATCGCGCGACGCTGCGCCGCCTCGTGCGTCCGTTCGTGTTGCGCCGCACGAAAGCGCAAGTGCTCACCGAGCTGCCGCCGAAGATCGTCGACAAGCGCTACTGCGAGTTGCACGACGAGCAGCGCGCGCTCTACCGCGACGTGATGAACGCGCGCGCGAAGCCGCTGCGCGAATTGCTGCGCGGCGGCGGACGCATTCCGTACATCCACGTGTTCGCGGCGCTGAATTACCTCAAGCAGATTTGCAACGACCCGCGCTCCGTCGGCGGCGGCATGGCCACGCCCGCGTCGTCAGGGAAGTGGGAGCTCTTCGCCGACCTCGTCGACGAGTGCATGGCGAGCGGCCTGAAAGTTGTCGTGTTCAGCCAGTACCTGACGATGCTCGAGCTGATTGAGAAGCATCTCGACGAACGCGCGATTCGCTTCGCATCGATCAAAGGCGCAACGCGCGAGCGCGGCCGCGAGATCGCGCGCTTCCGCAACGATCCCGATTGCCGCGTCTTCACCGCCAGCCTCCGTGCCGGCGGTCTCGGCATCGATCTCACGAGCGCATCGGTCGTCATTCACTACGATCGCTGGTGGAATCAGGCCCGCGAAGATCAAGCCACCGACCGCGTCCACCGCCTCGGCCAGAACAAAGGCGTGCAGGTCATCAAACTGATCACGCGCCACACCGTCGAGGAAAAGATCGACGAGCTGATCGCGCGCAAAGCGAAGCTCGCCACGGACCTCATCGTCGACGACGATCCGTCGCTCGTGAAGCAGTTTTCAGTCGAAGAGCTCGAGGAACTGCTTTCAGAGTAGGCCGAGTTCCAGAGTTGCAGAGTTGCAGAGGAGTCGGCAGCACGGTTCCCCCTCTGCAACTCTGTCACTCTGCAACTCTGCAACTCTGGAACT
>DATKFO010000404.1:0-3663 GCA_035544355.1 Thermoanaerobaculia bacterium | reverse complement strand
CACAGACACTCTTGTCTGTGCGCACCGCGCGGGATGAGCCGATGCACACTGGGCTCCGGCACTCCGAGTGCGCACAGACAGGAGTGTCTGTGCCACCTCTACGGCGGCGCGTACCCGCCGGCCGGCGGCTGCTGTTGCAGGCGGATCACTTCGGCGAAGGCTTCGTCGCGCATTTTTGTGGGGATGTCTTTGACGAAGTCCATGCGGAAGACGGCGGTGGCGACGAAGTAGCGGTGGGCTTGCTCCATGTTGCCCATTTCGAGGTACGTCTCGCCGATGCCGAAGTAGATTTCGGGGCGGCGGTCGTAGGTGAGGGCCTTCTGGTACCACGCGATCGCTTGTTCGTAGTTGCCGAGGACGCGCTCGTTGGCGGCGGTGAGCATGTAGACGGTCACGTCGGCCGGCTTGTCGTCCATGCAGGCGATCAGGCGCCGCGTGATCTCGCGCGCGCGGATGGATTCGGTATCGCCGCCGCCGACTTCGATGTTGCGCTCGGTCGTTTTCGCTGCCGCTTTCTCGATCTGGTTGCAGCGATACGGACGCCAGCAATAACGCTCGAGCGCGGGGAAAGCAGCGACGATCACGATTGCGCTCGCGAGCAGTCTAAGCAGCAGCATCGGAGCTCCATGCGACGCAGAGCGCCGCCCAATGCAACAGCATCGTCGTGGCCGCGCCGATCTCCATCGGGAACTGCGCGAGCGTCAGGACGAAGAACATCACCGCGAGCGGAAGTGCGAGGCGGTGCGCGACGAGCGCGAGCTCATCGCGATCGTGCGGCCTTCGCGACCGGCGCGCGAGCAACACGATCGCGGTGATATAGAGCGCGTAGCCGGGAAAGCCCGTCGTCGCGAGCGTCTGCAGGTGATCGTTGTGCACCTCGCCCCAGTTCAGGTAATTCGTCACCGACTTGCGCAGCGTCGGATGCCGCGTCTCGCAACGCAGTTTGTATTCGTAGAAGTGCCAGCTGAACCGTCCCGGGCCGACGCCGGTGAGCGGATGATCGACGCCCATCTGCGCGGCGACGAGAAACGGCAGCAGTCGATTCGAGATGGCCTCATCGATCATGTACGCCGTCACCTGCTTCGCGCGGATGACCTGGATCGTGCCGCGAATTTTTCGCTGCGCGCTGAATGAGAACGCCGACACGAGTGAGCCGATCACGACGATCGCGATCACGATCGCGACCGCGATCTTGCGCGAAACGCGGAACACGATGAACACCAGCGCGACGACGAGCGCGCCGATCGCCGCGATCGACTGCGCGACGAGCAATCCCACGGTGATGATCACCGCGAGCACGCCGTACCAGGCGCGGCGATGCTTGATCGTGGCGCAGAGAATCATCGACGCGAGCGTGGGGGCGACGAGGAAGCTTCCCATGTCGTTCGGATTGCCGAGCAATCCGCCGGCGTAGAGGTGCATCCACTCGCCGCTCGCGAGCATTTCCTTCTCGGTCAGGAACGGATGCCAGATGCGAAGCTCGCCGAGGACGCAGAGGATCGCGTTCGGCACGGCGGCGAGCAAGGCGATGTCCGCGAACAAGAGCGATCGCCGCAGCGCCGCGATCACGGTCGCGACGAAGATCACCGCGCCCGACGTCACGTAGAACAGCGACCAGACGCTTTGGCCGGGATAGGTCGAGAAGATTGTCGCGATGCCGGTCCACGCGACGATTCCCGCGACGAGCGCGAACACGCCGCGCTCGCGTTTGAACACGCCGGTGTCGATCCAGCCCCACAAAAATCCGAGGATCAGCAGGACGGCGAAGACGATGCCTTCGCCGCGGACCCAGAGCTCTTTCGGAAAGCGAAAGGTGTCGTGCCCCGTCGGCGAGACGATGTGCGGCGCGGCGGCGACGCCGGCGAGCACCGCGCACGTCAGCGCGAGAAGGAATCTCTCGCGCGGATGGCGCTCAGGTACGACTTTCATTCTTCAGGTACCAGGCGATCGTCTGTTGCAGTCCATCGTCGAGTGACGTTTGCGCGCGGAAGCCGAAGCGCTCAGCGGCGCGCGAGACGTCGAGCATCCGCCGCCGCTGTCCGTTCGGCTTCGTCGTGTCCCACGCGATCTCGCCGCGATATCCGGTTTTCTCCGCGATGAGATTGGCGAGGTCGCGCACGGTGATCTCTTCGCCGCGCCCGAGGTTCACGGGATCGGCGTCATCGTAATGCTCGGCGGCGGCGACGATTCCTTCCGCCGCATCTTCGACGTAGAGAAACTCGCGAGTCGGCGAGCCGTCGCCCCACATCACGACGCTCGTCTCACCGCGCTCTTTCGCATCGACAAATTTGCGGATCATCGCGGGGATGACGTGGCTGGTTTCGAGATCGAAGTTGTCGCGCGGGCCGTAGAGGTTCACGGGCAGCAGAAAGATCCCGCCGAATCCGTACTCCTGCCGATAGGCCTGCAGTTGCACGAGCAGTGCTTTCTTGGCGATGCCGTACGGCGCGTTCGTCACTTCGGGATAGCCGTTCCAGAGATCGTCTTCGCGAAACGGGACGGGCGTCGCTTCCGGATACGCGCAGATCGTGCCGAGACAGACGAACTTCTCGACGTTCGCGAGGCGCGCCTCTTCGATGAGATGAATGCCCATCGCCGCGTTTTCATAGAAAAAACGTCCGGGACTCGTTCGATTCGCGCCGATGCCACCGACGACGGCGGCCGCATGGATGATCAGGTTCGGACGGTTGTGCGCGAGGAACGCCTGCACCGCCGCGGGATCGAGCAGATCGAGCTCGCTCTGCCGCGGCGCGAACAACGCTTCGGGTTGCTGGCGCTCGATGCGCGTGCGAAGGAAGCCGCCGAGAAATCCGCCGCCGCCTGTGAGAAACACCCGGCGTGTGGACCACCACGTCATCGGCGCGCCTTCAGGTGAGCTTCGTCTGCGGCGAGCTCAAGGTCGTGATCGGTCATGAGCTCAATGAGCTCGGCGAACGACGTCTGCGCCGTCCAGCCGAGCTTTTCTTTTGCTTTCGAGGCGTCGCCGAGGAGCAGATCGACTTCGGTCGGACGGAGGTAGCGCGGATCGATTTCCACGATCACGTTGCCGCTCGCACGATCGATGCCTTTCTCGTCGAGACCGCTTCCGCGCCACTCGACGTCGATGCCCGCGCGCGCGAACGAGAGCGCGCAGAATTCGCGCACGGTGTGCGTCTCGCCCATCGCGATCACGAAGTCGTCCGGCTCGTCCTGCTGCAGCATCCGCCACATCGCTTCGACGTAATCCTTCGCGTAGCCCCAGTCGCGCTTCGCGTCTAGGTTGCCGAGGTAGAGGCGATCCTGCAGTCCGTGCTTGATGCGGCCGACGGCGCGCGTGATCTTGCGCGACACGAACGTTTCGCCGCGGCGAGGCGACTCGTGATTGAAGAGGATGCCGTTCACGGCGAAGAGGCCGTAGGCCTCGCGATAGTTGACGGTCATCCAGTACGCGTACACCTTGGCCACGCCGTAAGGACTGCGCGGATAGAACGGCGTGGTCTCGCGCTGCGGCACTTCCGCGGCCTTGCCGAACATCTCCGACGACGAGGCCTGATAGATGCGCGGCTTGAGCTCGAGCTCGCGAATCGCTTCGAGCAGGCGCGTCGCGCCGAGTCCCGTCACTTCGCCGGTGTACTCCGGCGTGTCGAACGAGACTTTCACGTGACTCTGCGCGCCGAGGTTGTA
>DATKFO010000403.1:0-3000 GCA_035544355.1 Thermoanaerobaculia bacterium | reverse complement strand
GCGAAGAAGCGCTGTTTGCGAATGCGGTCCTGCGACACGCGGCTCGCGGTGAGATTCGCAACGGCGCCGTTGTCCATCTCGAGACGCACGTTCGTCATGTCGACTTTGTCGGTGAGCACCGGAACGCCGACCGCGCGCACGTCGACGACTTTGCGGCGCAGCAGCGAGAGCACGAGGTTGAGATCGTGGATCATGAGGTCGAGCAGCACGTCGACATCGAGCGAACGCGGAACGAAGACGCCGAGGCGCTCTGCTTCGATGTAGCGCGCTTCGCGGACGAGATCGACGACCGCCACGATCGCGGGGTTGTAGCGCTCGACGTGTCCGACCTGCACGATCGCGTTGTGCTTCGCAGCGAGATCGATGAGGCGCTTTGCATCATCGGCATTCGCGGTGATCGGTTTTTCGACAAGCACATCGCAGCCCGCTTCGATCAACTGCTTCGCGACGGGGAAATGCAGCGTCGTCGGAGTTGCGACGACAGCGCAGTCGATTTCGTTGGCAAGCGCGCCGATGGAATCGAAGCGCGTGAGCTTCAGCGACGACGCAACCTCGCTCGCAATCGCATCATTCGTCTCCACGAACCCGACGACCGTCGCCTCGGGCATCTCCGTGAGGATGCGCGCGTGCAGCCGGCCGAGGTAGCCGGTGCCGATGACGCCGATGCGTTGGCCGTTGGCCGTCGACCGTTGGCCGTGGAATCCCTGCCTGCCGTCTTCGGCCAACGGCGAACGGCAAACGGCAAACCGTTTCATCGGATCACGCCCCGCTTCGATGCGCGCGCGAAGTCCGCGAGGTAGCGAACCTCGGGGAAGAAGCCCAGCTCGGCGTCGAGTCGTTGCAACGCGTCTTTCAGCGACAGCTTCGAGCGCACGAGGATGCGATACGCGCGCTGCAGCGCTTCGATCGTCTCTTTCGGAAATCCTTTGCGCTCGAGGCCGATCGTGTTCACGCCGTAGGTTTTCGCGGGGCGGTTGCCGACGGTTTTGACGAATGGCAGGACGTCCTGCGTGCAGATCGAGCCGCCGCCGATGAATGCGTGCTCGCCGACGTGGCAGAACTGATGGACCGCGCTGAACGCGCCGACCTGCGCGAAGTCGCCGACGTCGACGTGGCCCGCAAGCGTCGCGTTGTTCGCGAAGATCGTGTTCGAGCCGACGTGGCAGTCGTGCGCGACGTGCGCGTAGGCCATGAAGAAGTTGCTCGATGCGATCGTGGTGATGCCGCCGCCGCCCGTCGTGCCGCGATTGATCGTGACGAACTCGCGGAAGACGTTGTCGTTGCCGATCGTGAGCTCGGTGCGCTCGCCGTGATACTTCAGGTCCTGCGGGTCGCTGCCGATCGAGGCCTGTCCGACGAAACGATTGCGCTCGCCGATCGTGGTCGGGCCGTCGATGCGCGTGAACGGGCCGATGATCGTGCCGGCGCCGATCGTCACTTGCGGACCGATGACGGCGCACGCACCGACCGTGACGTCGCTCGCGAGAACGGCGTCGCTGCTGATGATTGCTGTGGAATGGATCTCCATCAAATTACTCCGGACGGTCCACCATGACGCTGAGCAATTCAGCCTCGGCCACGAGGACGTCGTTCACTTTCGCCGTTCCCTTCAGCTTCGCCGTCGATGCGCGGCGCTGCAGCACTTCGCATTCGAGAATGAGCTGATCGCCGGGAACGACCTGTTTGCGGAAGCGCGCTTTGTCGACGCCTCCGAAGAGAAAGAGCTTGCGGCTGACGTCGGGGACGTCGATCGCGAACAGCACGCCGCCGCACTGCGCCATCGCTTCGACGATGAGCACGCCCGGCATCACCGGGTTTCCGGGAAAGTGTCCCTGGAAGAACTGCTCGTTCGCCGTCACGTTTTTCAATCCGCGGATCCGCTTGCCCGACTCGACCTCGAGGATGCGGTCGATGAGCAGGAGCGGGTAACGATGCGGGATCAGCTTCATGATCTCGGTGATGGTGAGTACGCTCATTTGTTTCTCCCGATCTTGCGCAATGCCGCTTCTCTTCGCGCGAACTGGCGGAACGGAACGGCGGGGATTCCCATGACCTTCGTATCGTCCGGCACGTCGTCGAGCACGGCGCTCTTCGCAGCGATCTGCGCGCGATGTCCGATCTTCAGATGACCGCCGATGCCGGATTGTCCCGCCACCTGCACGTAATCGCCCAACTCCGCAGACCCGGCAATGCCCACTTGCGACACGAGGAAGCAGTGTTTGCCGATGCGCACGTTGTGTCCGATCTGCACGAGGTTGTCGATCTTCGTTCCTTCGCCGATGACCGTTTCGCCGAGGGCTGCGCGGTCGATCGTCGTGCCGGAGCCGATCTCGACGTCGTCTTCAATGCGCACGATGCCGATCTGCGGAATCTTGTGATGCTTGCCGCGATCGGTGGCGAAGCCGTAGCCGTCGGAGCCGATCACGACGCCGCTGTGAATGATGCAGCGCGCACCGATTTTCGACCCGTGATAGATCGAGACCATCGGATAGAGGATCGTGCCGTTTCCGATCGACGCATTCGCTTCGATCGAGACGTTTTGAAAGATGACTGCGCCGTCGCCGATCGTGACGTTGTCGGCGATCGTGGTGAAGGGACCGATTGCGACATCGCGACCGAGCTTCGCCGTCGCTGCGATCGACGCGAGCGGTGAAATGCCCTGCGGCATCGGACGCGCGGCGAACCATTTCGCGACGACCTGCGCCATCGCGAAGTACGGATTCGCGACGCGAATCCAGCGCAGATCGCTGCCTTCGAGCTCGTTCGCGACGAGGATCGCCGCCGCGCCCGTGGTTGCGATCTGCGGCGCGTACTTCGGATTCGCGAGAAAGCTGATCTGCTCGCCCGTGGCGTCGCTGAGTGTCGCCGCGCCGGAGATCGTCACATCGCGCGAGCCGTCGTAGCGGCCGGAGACGAAGTCGACGATGTCGGAGATGGGGACGGCGGGCATGGCGGGCGCGGATTGTATAGGAGTGCGGCGGCCAAGCCGCCGCTTTGGGT
>DATKFO010000402.1:0-15487 GCA_035544355.1 Thermoanaerobaculia bacterium | reverse complement strand
TTCCGTGTTCCGTGTTCCGCGTTCTTCATCGAGACCTCGTTCGCCCGAGGCATTTCTAATGGCCCGCTCCTTTCCTCCCGACGTTCTCGTTCTCGAATCCGATTCGCTCGTGCACGCGCGGCTTGCGCCCGGCAAGGCGAGTCCGCGGCTCGTGCAGGCGAAGAGTTATCGCCTCGCCGCCGACACGTTCGCGCAATCGGTGGTCACGCCGGAGCTTACGAATGAAGCGGCGCTCGCCGATGCGTTGCGCCGCCTGCGCGCGGAAACCGGAAAGTGGGAGCGCGCTTCGGTGCTGCTGCCCGACTCCTGGTTCCGCATGAACATCGTCGATCTGCCGCAGTTGCCCGATCGCACGAACGAAGCGATGGAAGTCGTGCGCTGGAGCCTGAAGCGCACGCTGCCGATCGGGCCGGAAGAATTGCGCGTCGCGTACGAAGTGCTTTCGAAGGAAGGCGCCGGCGCGAAAGTGCTCGTGCTCAGCGCCGTCGAGAAGACGCTCGCCGCGATCGAACGGCTGTTCGCCGCCGCGGGCATCGAGGTGATCCTCATCGAGCCGATCGGCCTCAACATCTGGAACGCCATCGCCATCCGTGAGCCGGAGACGACGAAAGACCGTCTGTTCATCTACGTGCGCGACACCGACTTCACGACCGCCGTCTTTCGCGGTTCGCAGCCGCTGTTCGTGCGCTCGCGCAATCTGACGGGCGAGCGGACGGTGGAGCAGGAGCTGCGGCTCTCCGCGACGTACTTGCGCGAGACGCTGCGCGCCGATGCCATCGAACATTGCTACGTCGCCGGCAATCGCATCGACGACGGCGTACAGACCGCGCTGGCCGATGAGTTCAGCGCGCCGATCCGCTCCGTTTCGCTTCGCGATTTCGTCGAGGAATCGCCGTCGGACGTCTACGGCATCGACGCGGAGCTGACCGCCTGCACAGGAGTGTTCACCGGGTGAAGCCGATCCATCTCAATCTCGCAGCGCGGCCGTATCGCGATTACCGTCCGGTCTACGCCGTCATCGTCGTCACGTCGCTCGTGCTCGCGTACCTGATGCTGACGAACTTCGACACGTGGTATCGCTATCGATACGAGACGCGGAAAACGCGCGCCGACATCGAGCGCATCGATGCCCTGACCGCGCAGGAGCGCAGCCGCGGACAGATCGCGAATCATCAGCTCTCGCAGCTCGATCTCGCGCGGCTCGACAGCCAGTCGAAGTTCGTCAATGCCAAGCTCGCGGAGCGGACGTTTTCGTGGAGCGACCTGCTCGATCGTCTCGAGTCGACGCTCGACAAGGACGTGCGCCTCACGTCGATCGCGCCAAATTTCGGCGGAGACAACCTCATCCACCTCACGCTGCAGTGCGAAGCGAAGTCGACCACGGGTCTCGTCGACACGATCGACAACCTGCAGCACAACCCGCACTTCCAGAGTCCGTTCCCGACCACCGAAGTGCGCAATGAAGGCGGGACGTACAACTTCGGCATCAAGGTCGACTACATCCCCAACCTGAACCAGCCCTCCGCGCAGCGCTCTTCGCAGGTGATCCGATGATCTGGCGCGAAAAACGAGTGCTCCTCATCATCCTCGGCCTGCTGCTGGCCGCGAACCTCGCGTTCTTCCTCACCTATCGCGTGCAATACCGCGCACGGCTCGAAGCGCTCGAAGAGCGTCACCAGATGAGCGCCGCGAGTCTCGAGCGCGCGCGCGATGCGCGGATGAAGACCGAGCAGCAGTACAAGAGCTACCGCAAGGTCGAGAAGGACGTGCAGTTCATCTACGATCAGAAGTGGTCGACGCAGGGCGAGCGCCTCTCGCCGCTGATCACCGAAGTGAAACGCCTCTCCGTCGCCAGCCAGCTCATTCCGCGCTCGTACAATTTCACGCGCGTCGAGGCGAAGGGGCCGCAGCTCAAGAGCCGCGGCCGCCGCGAATCGTCGCTCGATGCGACGGAGGTCGGCATCTCGTTCGGCGTCGAGGGACAATACGAACAGGTGCGGCGCCTGATCAATCTGCTCGAGCTGTCCGATCAATTCGTGATCATCGACTCGATCTCGCTCTCGTCGCAGACAGGCGACTCCCTGCAGGTGAATCTGCATTTGAAAACGTTGTTCCGCGGTGCACCGCCTGAATCCGACACGGAGACGGAGACTGCGGCGTCGAAAAGTTTGTGATGGACTGGATGAGCTGGAAAACCTGGACCGCCGCGGGCCTGATCATCGTCGCTGGCTTCGCGATCTACACGTTCGCCGCGCAGGACGGCGCGGGAGCTCCGAGCGCGACCGCGACGAACCCGCGATCCGTTCGCTCGGCGAATGCCGCAGCACCGCATGAAGTCGTGACGCCCGGCGTCGAGCCGGTGCATCTCGAATGGCTCGAAGCCGAAGGCGGCAGCTACGACAGCAGCCGCAACATCTTCGCGTTCAGGAAAGAGCTTCCGCCTCCACCACCTCCCGTGATCCCGCCGCCGCCTCCGCCCGATCAGGACAAAGACGGCGTTCCCGATTACAGCGACAACTGCGTCGCCATCGCCAATCCAGGCCAGCAGGACATCGATCGCGACGGCAAGGGAACCGCCTGCGACGATCCCGAAACGCCGCCTCCGCCGCCGAAGCCCGTGCCGCCGCAGTTCACGTTCAAATACATCGGCACGTTCGGCAGCGCGCAGAATCCGATCGCGACGTTCGCGCGCGACGGCGAGATCATCAACGCGCGCATCGGCGACGTCATCGACGGCAAATTCGTTCTCCGCGGAATCGGCATCGAATCAGTGGAGATCGGCTTCGTCGGATTCCCCCCCGACGAGCGGCAGCGCATTCCCCTCGGGCCATGACGCGCGACAGTGACGTTTCGATGTGCCGAGCGTCAGAAAGATTACGAATGATGAACCGACTGAAGATCGCAAGCGCAGCACTGATGCTCGCCCTCCCGCTGCTGTCGTGCGCCAGCTACAACGCGTACCAGAAGGCGCGCGGCGCGGAACAGGACAAGGACTGGGACGTCGCCGTCACGCAGTATCAGAAGGCGCTCGAGATCGATCCCGACAACACGCGCTTCAAGCTCTCGTTCGCCCACGCGAAGCTCGAGGCCTCGCGCGCGCACTTCGAGAAGGGCAAGAGCCTTCGCGCCGCGGCGTTGCAATCGACCGGCGCGGAACAGGCGCGTCTCAACCAGCTCGCCGCGACGGAGCTCGAGCTCACGGTCAAACTCGATTCCACGAATCAGTACGCAGCCATCGAGCTCGCGAAGACCGTGCAGATGCTCGAGGACTACCAGCGCGCGACGTCGCAGCAAACCACGATCGATGACGTGAAGAAGCGCGCGAAGAACATCACCAAGGTCGCGCCGCCGACGCTCAATCCGGCGTCGAACGATCCGATCTCGCTTTCGTTCCCGCGCGAGACGCCGGTCAAAGACATCTACCGCGCGCTCGGCAACGCATTCGGCATCAACATCCTCTTCGACCAGGCAGTCAAAGACGACCGCATCACCATCGAGCTCCGCGACGTCACCGCGCAGGCAGCACTCGAGCGCGTGATGCAGGCCGCGAATCATTTCTACAAAGCACTCGACGAAAAAACGATCATCGTCGTCCCCGACAATCCGCAGGCACGCCGCGACTACGAAGATCTCGTCATCCAGACGTTCTATCTCTCGAACGGCGACGCGGAGCAGGTCACCAACGTCGTGCGTACGATGATCGAAGCGCGCAACGTGTTCCCGCTCAAGGCGCTCAACGCGATCACGATCCGCGACACCGCGGACAAAGTGAAGATCGCGGAGAAGATCATCTCGGCGAACGACAAGGCGAAAGCGGAAGTCGTCGTCGAAGTCGAGCTCGTGCAGCTCGACCTCAGCAAGGTCCGCGACATCGGCATGTCGCTCAGCGGCTACGGCACCGGCGGCCCCGGCGCGATCACACCGACCAACGGTGTCGACAAAGACGGCAAGCCGGTCGCGTTCACAGGCGGCACGCTCAGCCAGATCGCCGAAGTCCTCGGCAGCGCAGAGCGCCTCCGCCAGAACCTCACGTTCTCCGTTCCGAGCGCGACGTACCTGCTGCTCAAGACGCTCGGCAACAGCGAGCTGCTCGCGAATCCGCAGATGCGCATCTCCGAAGGTGAGAAAGCCACGCTGCACATCGGCCAGCGCATTCCGGTTCCTGTGTCGACGTTCCAGGCCGTGACGAGCGGCTCGCAGCCGTACACGCCGGTGACGTCGTTCCAGTATCAGGACGTCGGTATCAAGGTGTCGATGGAGCCGCGTGTGCACCACAACCGCGAGGTCACGCTCAAGCTCACGGTCGAAGTCTCGAACCTCGGTCCTTCGGTCACGTTCGCGGGACAGGAGCAGCCGTCGTTCGCGACGCGCACGATCGAATCGACGATTCGTCTGAAAGACGGCGAGACCAACTTCCTCGCCGGACTCATTCAGAGCAACAAGACCGAAAGTGCCGAAAAGACGCCGTTCCTCGGCGAGATCCCGGTGATCGGCCGCCTCTTCTCCCGCGATCACAAAGCCGAACAGCGCACCGACCTCGTGCTGACGATGACGCCGCACATCGTGCGCATCCCCGACATCACCGACGACGACGTCGCACCGATGTGGGTCGGCACCACGAACAACATCACGTTCCGCGGAGTCTCGCCGCGCATCGAATCGCAGGTCGGAACCGATCCGTTCAGCGCGCGCCGCGAGCAGGAAAACGCCGCGACGGTGCAGGGACTGCGGCTCTCCGAGGATGGGGAGCCGGGGAACTATGTGATGCCGCAGGGCGTGCAGCCGCAGCCCGGCGGGACGATGCAGATCACGCCGCCGTCAGGCGGCGCGCCGAACGACCCGTTCCGCCAGAATCCTCCGACGCAGCAGCCGCCGGTGCGTCCGCCCGAGCCCGAAGCGAAGCTCGATACGACGGGCGGCTCGAATCGACTCGTGGCTACGACCGCCGCAGCGACGGAAGAGCTGGTGTCCGCGGAAGCGCGTCTGCGCCTCTCGCCGCGCATCGCACCGCAGCCGGCGAACGTCGCGCTCAAGCCGGGCGAGTCGCGCATCTGGAGCGTCGTCGGAATGGATCTCGACGGTTTGTCGGCGACGCAGCTGTTGCTGCATTTCGATCCGCGCTCGATGGACGTGAGCGACATCGCCTTCGGCGAAGCGCTCGCGATCGATCCGAAAACGCCGCCGGTCGCGACGATCAATCGCGAAGCCGGCACGATCAAAGTCGTCTCCTCCGACGGCAAGCCGCTCACGTTTCTCGGCGGCGGCAACATCCTGCTGCTGCGCGTGCAGGGCGGCCTCTCGGGCGAGACATTCCTGGTGATGGAGAACCCCGACTTTCACAACGGCGCGGGACAAGCGGTCATGGCCGCGGTCGCCAGCGGCCGCGTGAAAGTCGACTAGTTGACCAATGTTCAAGCGCGCGAAAGGATTCGGGCGGTCACAGGCCGCCTTCACCGTTGCCGAGCTGATCACCGTCGTGGCGATCGTCGGCATCCTTGCGTCCATCGCGCTTCCCGTCGCGCGCTTCGGCATGCGGCGCCAGAAAGAGATCGAGCTGCGCGATCGCCTGCGCCGGATCACCGACGCGATCGATCGCTATCACGAGCTGATGACGACGCAGGGTCCGTTGCGCCCCGCGCAGATGCAGGCGCTCGGCTCCGATGGCTATCCGAAAGACCTCGATGAATTGCTCAAAGGCGTGACGATGTCGGACGGCAAGACCATTCGCCTGCTCCGCGACCGCGAGCTCATCGATCCGATCACCGGCAGAAAAGAATGGATCACGCTCTCGACGACCGACGATCCCGATTCGTCGACGACGGATGGCAACAACGTGTACGAAGTGCACTCGACGTCGACGCAGCTCTCGCTCGACGGGAAGACGAGATACAACGAATGGTGACCATGGAACGCGGAACGATGAACACGGAACACGGAACGATGAACGATCCCGAAACGATGAACCCTGCCGAGAGGCGAAGCCCCGTTCCGTGTTCCGTGTTCCGCGTTCTGCGTTCGAACAAAGGCTTCAGTTTGATCGAGCTGATCGTGGTCGTCACGATCATCGGCATCCTCGCGTCGGTGGCGATCGTCAACGTGAAGCATGCCGTGCGCAAAGCACGCGAGGCCGCGCTCAAAGACAATCTCTACGAGATGCGCAAGGCGATCGACAATTTCTACGCCGATAAACAGCGCTACCCGACCGATCTCAACGAGCTCGTGCCGAATTACATCCGCCGCATCCCCGCGGACCCGATCTCGCAACAGGCCGACTGGGAGCAGGTCGTCGACGCACCCGATCCCGACGCGCCGCTCGACGATCAAAACGCCGACGTCGATCCGAGCGGCCAGCCCCTCGGCCCCGGCGTCGTCGACGTGAAGAGCAAGTCGCCGGGAAAGACGCTCGACAATGTTCCGTACAGTGAGCTCTAGATTTCGTTGGCCGTTTGCCGTTGGCCGTTTGCCGGGGATCTCTGCACGGCCAACGGCGAACGGCCAACGGCCAACGCTTCAGTCGGGCTTCACCCTCGCCGCCCTGATCGTGATCCTCACGATCATCAGCGTCATCATCGCGTTCACCGTTCCAAAGCAGTGGTCGATGGTGATGGCGCGCGAGCGTGACAAGCAGACGATCTTCGTGATGAAGCAGTACGCGCGCTCGATCCGCGAGTGGTCGCAGAAAAACGGCGGCACGCTGCCGACGAGCATGGAGCAGATCAAGCAGGCGAAGAATCCGCGCTATGTGCGCGGCGACGGCGAGCTCGAAGATCCGCTCACCGGCAAGTTCGACTGGATCCTCGTTCCGCCCACCGCGGTCAATCAACAGGGCGGAATCCAGCCCGGCGGCACGGGAAACCCTGTTGATCGTACGCGGCCCGGCCGCACCGTTTCGGTCAGCGGCCCGACGGACCCGGCCACCAACAACCCGAACGCCGCCGGCCCGTCGAAGCTCAACGCCGCGCTCTCGCCGAAGGACTACACCGGCCCGTTCGTCGGCGTCCGTCCGCCGAAGACCGGCAAGTCCTTCCTCGCATTCAACCAGGCCGAGAATTACGAGGAGTGGGTCTACACGATCTACGACGTGCAGAACGAGATCAACCAGCGGCAAGCGTCGATGACGCAGAAGTGAAAGGTAGCCCCGGCGCGTGAGCCCGGGGCCACTCGCGCCGCCGCTGCCAATCTTGAAAAGCCCGCCGGCTTCATCGGCGGGCGACACTTTCGTTCGAAACACCGGCGCGTGTCGCCCGCCGAAAAAGCCGGCGGGCTTGGTAATCCTGGCCACCCCGTGATTTCATGCCCCGGGATTACGCCCGGGGCCAGTCCAACATGTCTCGCACCACACCACCGATCACGCGCATCGTCCTTCGCTCCGGCCTCACGGTCATCGTCGAGACGTTGCCGTACGTCCGCTCGGTCGCGCTCGGTTACTACCTGCGCACCGGATCAGCGGTCGAATCCGAAGAGCACGGCGGCGCGTCGCATTTCCTCGAGCACCTCGTGTTCAAAGGCACGGCGCATCGCACCACCGCCGACATCGCGCACGTGATCGACGTTCTCGGCGGCGACGTCGATGCGTTCACCGGCAAGGAGTACACGTCGTTCTACGCGCACGTACTCGACGAGCAGGTGATGACCGCGCTCGATCTCCTCACCGACATCGTGACCTCGCCGCGCTTCGATGACGCCGACGTCGAGATGGAGCGCGGCGTGATCCTCGAAGAGATCAAAATGGTCGAGGACACGCCCGACGATCTCGTGCACGAGCTCTTCGTCACCGCGTTCTGGCCCGACCATCCGCTCGGCCGCCCGATCCTCGGCACCGAAGAAACCGTCAATCGCCTCAAGCGCGACCAGATTGTCGAGCACTATCGCGAGACGTTCCATCCCTCGAACCTGATCTTCTGCGCGTCGGGAAACATCCGCCCCGAAGAGATCATGCCGTTTCTCGAAGAGCACTTCCCGCCCGACGCGCGCACGCCGCTGCGTCGCGAATGGTCGGCACCGACACCGACGCAGCACGTGATCTATCGCGAAAAGCGCGAGCTCGAACAAGTCCATCTCTGCCTCGGATCGCGCGGCTATCCGCAGCAGGACGACGAGCGTTACGCCGCCGCGCTCTTCAACTCAATCCTCGGCGGCGGGATGTCCTCGCGTTTGTTCCAACGCATCCGCGAGCGAGAAGGCCTCGTCTACACCGTGATGTCGTACCACAACGGCTACCTGCACGGCGGCTACGAAGCGATCTACGCCGCATGCGCGCCGCGCAACCTGAGCCGCGTTCTCGGCATCACGCTCGAAGAAATGCGCCGCTTCAAACAGGAAGGCGCCACCGCCGAAGAGCTCTCGGCGGCGAAACTGCACGTGAAGGGATCGATCCTGCTATCGCTCGAATCGACGATCAGCCGCATGTCCGGACTCGCGCGCCAGGAGTACTACTTCGGCAAGCAATTCAGTGCGGATCAGATCATCGAGTGCATCGACGCCGTGTCGCTCGAAGACATCCTCGCCGTCGCGCACACGATCGTCGATCCGGAGTCGCTGTCGCTCACGCTGATCGGCAATCTGAAAACGCACGGGGTTTCGACGGAGATGCTTCGCGAGGCGGTTATTTTCTAATAGCCCCGTGGCGTGAGCCCGGGGCCACTCGCGATGCTGTAGCCAAGATTGCAAAGCCCGCTGGCCTCATCAGCGGGCGATACTCGCGATTCAAAACGTGTCGCCCGCCGATGAACCCGACGGGCTTTGCAATCTTGGCCACCGCAGCGTGGCATTCCCCGGGCTTACGCACCGGGGCTATTTTGATTTTGCCGCGTATCGACGAACCGCACGGAAACCCCCTTCGCCACCCGATGCCCCACCTCCGCAGCATCCCAATTCGTGAGCCGCACGCATCCGTGCGATGACGCGTAGCCGATCGAGTCCGGATCTGCGGTGCCGTGAATGCCGAAGTGCGCTTTGCTCAGTGCGATCCACACCACGCCCACCGGCGAGTTCGGGCCCGGTTTCAAATGCGCTTCGGGATCGGAGTCCGGCACTTCCGCGAACAACGTCGGCTGATAGTGGAAGTGCGGATCGTGAACGATTCCTTTGACGCTCAGCGTCTCGCTCGGCGATGGGTCGTACTTCGAGCCGAGCGTCGTCGGCGCATGAAGGACGACGTTGCCCGCCGCGTCGTAGCCGTTGAACGTGTTGCCGCGAATCGAGATCACCACGCTCGCGAGATCGGGTTGATCCGTCGTCATCGCATCGCGCACGTTCGGCACGAAGATCGACTGGCCTGCGGTCAAACTCGAGAACGACACGCCGGGATTCAGCAGCTCGAGAAACTCGACGGTCGTGTGAAATTGCTCCGAGAGCTTCTCCTGCAGCGACTCGTAGCAGAGACACTCGAGACTCTCCTTCTCGTAGACGTCTTCCGGAATCGTGACGAACGGTCCCTTCACGTCGTCATCAGTCAGCGTGTGCGACACGACGGCCTGCACGCCGGGCGACGCAGCGGCGAGCAAACGGAACGTCGTCTCGTCGACGGAGCCCGTCGCTTCGAGCCCGTGCGCGTGCTGGTACCACCAGAGCGCGATCGCCGAATTGCGGCCCCAACGTCCATCGAGCACACCGACGGAGAAATGCACGCGATCGAGATACACCTGCGTCTTCAACACCGAGGGGCCCGACACATCGCCTTCGATCGGAACGCTCACCGGCGCGCTGTTGATCGCGTTCGCATCGAGATTCTTGAACGTTTCCTTCACGTTCTGCACGAACACGACATCGATCACCGGCGGCTCCGGCGGACCATGCTGCTGCGGCGGCCCCTGCTGGAACGTTTCGAGCGAGCGCCAACTGTTGTCGAAGCGCTCCTTTTCGCGCTGCGCCGGATCCTCGCGATCGCCAACCGGCGCCGCAATGTCATCCACCGCGTTCTGAATTTTTTCTTTGACCTCTGTTCGTTCTTCGCGCCCGCACGCCATCAACACAGCGAGCGCGAGCGCTGCCAACCATCGTCGTCTCATGAACTTTGGTAGAGCAAGGACGCTGCCGTAAACTTCGCGCGGTGATCACGTATCTCAAAGTTCGCAACCTCGCGATCGTCGAGGAATTCGGGATCGAGCCCGGCTCGGGATTGAACGTGCTCACCGGCGAGACCGGCGCCGGAAAATCGCTGCTCATCGACTCGCTCGAATTTCTGCGCGGCGCGCGCGGCTCCACCGAAATGGTTCGCGCCGGAACGGAAAAGATGAGTGCCGAGGCGGTCGTGCATCTGCCGAAGAAAACGCGGCGACAGCTCGAAGAGCTCGGCATCGAGGTCGAACCAGCCGGCGACGGCATCGAGCTCATCGTGAAGCGCGAGATCGCGACGAGCGGACGCGGCCGCGTGCTCGTCAATGGTTCCGCGATGTCGGTGCGCGAGCTCGGCGCCGCCATGGACGCCGTGCTCGAAATTCACGGCCAGCACGAATCGCACACGCGGGTCGCGGGACAGGGCTATCGCGAATTGCTCGACGAATTCGGCGATCACGACGACCTCGTCGACGCGACGCGCGCCGCATTTCGCGAATGGAAAGAAGCGAGCGATCAACTGAAAGCGATGCTCGACGCCGAGCGCGATCGCTCGCAGCGCACCGACTTCCTTCGCTTTCAGATCGACGAGATCGCGGCCGCGAAGCTCGCACCGGGCGAAGAAGAACCACTGCGCTCCGAGCGATCGATCCTCGCGCACGCGCGCGAGATGATCGAAGTCACCGCGGGCGCGTTCAATCTCATCGACGATGACGAAGCGTCCGCGCTCTCGCAACTCGCACGCGCGCAGCATCTGCTGCAGCCGCTGTCGCGCGAGATCGGTGAGCTGCGCCAGATCGCCGACGATCTCCAGGAGATCGTCTACCGCCTCCAGGACCTCGGCCGCACGCTGTCCTCACTCAGCGAATCCGTGCGCCTCGATCCCGCGCGGCTCGAAGAGGTCGAAGACCGCCTCGTCACGATCGAGCGCCTCAAGAAGAAATACGGCGGAGTCCATGGACGAGACGAGCTGCGCTCGATCGAGGCAGTGCTCGAGCACTTCGGCCGCATTCAGGACGAGCACGAGCGCCTGACTGATTTCGAAGCAAATGTCGAGAAACTCCAACGGGCGGAGGAAGCGCGGCTCGCGACGTATCGCAAAGCCGCGGAGAAACTCTCCGCCGCGCGCAAGAAATCGTCGCGCACGTTCGAGACCGCGATTCAGAAACAGCTCAACGATCTCGCGATGGAGCGCACCACCGTGCGCGTGACCATCAGCACCGCAACCGACAGCGAAGAAGGATTCGATCGCGTCGAGATCCTGATCGCGCCGAATCGCGGCGAAGAGCCGAAGGCGATGCAGCGCATCGCGTCAGGCGGGGAGCTCTCGCGCATTCAGCTCGCGATCGCGGCGGCGCTCTTCAAAGCATCGCCGCGCGCGGCCGCGGCCACGCTCGTGTTCGACGAGATCGACGCCGGCATCGGCGGCCGCGTCGCCGAGGTCGTCGGCCGCAAACTGCAGGAGCTCGCCGCGAAGAACCAGGTCATCTGCGTCACGCACCTCCCGCAGATCGCCAGCTTCGCGTCGACACACTTCTACGTCTGGAAAGACGACGAAGGCGGCCACACGCGCGCGCGCATCCGCAAGCTCGACGCCGACGACCAACGCGTCTCCGAGCTCGCGCGCATGCTCGGCGGCGAGACCGTGAGCGCATCGGCGGTCGCGCACGCGAAGGAACTGCTCGAGGCAGGAAGAAAGTGATCGGTGACTGGTGATCGGCGATCGATGCGGTTTCCGGCGAGCATGAATCCCCGCGATCACCGATCACCGATCCCTCGAGACGAGGTGCGCGATCTGGTCCGCGTCCTCCAATCCGGCGGCGTCGTCCTCCTCCCGACCGACACGATCTACGGCCTGCATGCGATCGCGACCGACCCGCGCGCCGTCGATCGCATCGTCGAGCTGAAAGGACGCGACGACACGAAGCCATTTGTTGTGCTCGCCGCGTCGATCGAGCAACTCGAAGAGCTCGGCATCGCCGCACGTCCAGAGATCTTGCAAGCGCTCTCGTCCATATGGCCTGGGCCGCTCACCGCCATCCTTTCGCTTCGTCAGCCGATTTCCGCCAGCCGCAACAAATCGTCGCTCGCGGTGCGCATCCCCGATCTCGCATGGCTGCGCGATTTGCTGCGCGAAACCGGCCCACTGATTTCGACGAGTGCGAATCGCAGCGGCGAGCCGCCGATCATGCAGCCGTCCGAGCTCGCACTCGATTTGCAACGCTCGCTCGATGCGATCGTCGATCACGGCGTGTTGAACGGCAAACCATCGGCGATTCTTGACGTTACCGGCGCCGAACCGTTCTTCGTCCGCGCCGGTGAAGAATCCTTTACACAGTTTGTGTGGAAAATGCTGCGGAAAACGCTGTGAAAAACGCTGGAAGCCGCAAAAAATCGCGGCTTTTAGCTCTTTGCACAAGCGGTTGTGCGAGCTCAGCTAAAAGCTGTGCCGAAAGCACTTAAGTCGATTTTCGACCTCACGCGTTCCCATCGCATTTCACCCCTTGACAAGAACGTGACCGGCGACTAATGCGCCGAAATCAGCGGATACCGAGGTAATGCACGGCGAGCGTCGCCAGCCCGAGGAAGGATAGGAAGCCGCCGACGTCGGTGAACGTCGTCACGAAGATCGACGACGCGACGGCAGGATCGAACCCGAAGCGCTCGAGCACGAGCGGAACGAATCCGCCGGCGACGCCCGCGATCGCGAGATTCGCGACCATCGCGCAGAACAGAATCGTGGCCAGCACCCAGTCGTGCGTCCAGAAGCCGACGATGAGAAACGTGAGAAAGCCGTTCGCCAGGCCGTTGCCGAATCCCACCAGCAATTCTTTCCAGATCGCGCGAAACCCGCTTGTCCAGTCCACTTCGCCGAGCGCGAGTCCGCGCACGAATACCGTCAGTGTCTGGGTTCCGGCATTCCCTCCCATGCCCGCCACGATCGGCATGAAAACGGCGAGCGCGGCCCACTTCTCGATCGTGCCTTGAAACAAACGCACGACCGATGCGGCGATGAACGCGGTCACGAGATTCACCGCGAGCCACGGAAATCGCGTGCGCCACGCCTGGCGCGCGGGCGTGCTCACGCGCTCGGAGATGCCAACGCCGGCGAGGTGGAGGAGATCTTCTTCGGCCTGCTCCTGGATGACGTCGAGGATGTCGTCGACGGTGACGACGCCGACGAGCCGATTCTGCAGATCGACGACAGGCACGGAGAGCAGGTCGTATTTCGAAACGATTTGCGCGACTTCTTCCGGCGCGGATTCGATCTGCGTGCGCACGACGCTCTGCACCATGATGTCTTTGAGCTGCGCCGCGGGATTCGCGAGGATGAGGCTGCGCAGTGAGAGCACGCCGACGAGATGCTGATCGGTGTCGACGCAGTAGACGTAGAAGAACGATTCCTTGCGCGGGTACTGCCGGATCGCTTCGATCGCCTGCGCGACGGTGGTTTCCTCGTCGAGCGCGAGGAACTCCGTGTTCATCAGCGAGCCGGCGGTTTCTTCCTCGCCTTCGAGCAGCGACTCGAGCTTCGCGCCTTGCGTTGCGCCGAGGAGCTCGAGGATGCGCTGGCGGCGATCGTCGTCGAGTGCGTCGAGCAAGTCGGCCGCGTCGTCGGGCGCCGACGATGTGCAGATCGATGCGAGCGTCGCGTCATCGAGTGAATCGATGATCTCGTTGAGATCGGCTTCGTCGAGTCCGAGGAGTGCGCGTGCGGCTTTGCCTGCTTCGATGAGCAGCGAGAGGATGCGTTTGCGATCCTCTTCGAGCAGCAGCGGCAGCACCGGCGAGACGTCCGCGGGCAGCGTTTTCTCGATGATCTTGCGCAGCTGCGGATACGCGCCATGGCGCAGCAGCTTCGTCAGAAGCTGTTGATAGGACCGCGCGGTCTGCGTGGTCGGCGGCTGCACGACAGGGCGGTTCACGGCCGTCGCATCGTACACGATAGAATCCGTGCTCATGACCACCACATTGCCCGACACACAGCCCGCGCAAGCCACACCCGCAGCGGTGCAACGTCAGTTCGTGAACTTCATGTTTTTCAGAGTCGATCGCGCGTTTCGCAGCGAGCCGGTGGACGTGAAGGCGGACGCGAAGCGCGAGCTCATCGAGATCGTGAAGCGCTTCACCGGACCGATGATGATCCTCCCCTACTCGACCCTCGGCCTGAAGGCCGGCGTCGACTTCATGTTGTGGCGCATCGGCTTCGACATCGATCCGTTCCAGCAGATGCTCGCCGAGATCAATCGCTCGCTCCTCGGCCGCTGGCTCGAGGTCCCGCATTCGTATCTCGCGATGACCAAGCACTCGCAATACGTCGACGAGCACGTGCACGAAGGACAGGAAGGCCGCCGCCTGAAAATCGTGCCGGGCAAGAAACCGTTTCTCTTCGTCTACCCGTTCGTGAAAACGCGCGACTGGTACCTGCTGCCGATGTCCGAACGCCAGCGGATCATGAACGAGCACATCGCCATCGGACACAAATACCCGCGCGTGAAAATCAACACGACGTACTCATTCGGCCTCGACGATCAGGATTTCGTCGTCGCCTTCGAAGCCGAGTCCGCATCCGAGTTCCTCGACCTCGTGCAGGACCTGCGCGAAACGGAATCGTCGAAATACACCGTGCGCGACACGCCGATGTACACGTGTCGCCGGAGCACGATCGAGGACATTCTCGAGACGATCGGGTAGCGGGCGTTATCGAACGTAGGACATGCTCTCAGCTTGTCCGTTTCTTCTCGTCGCGCTCGCTCGAAACCGCCGGCCGCTCCTCGACGGAGAATCCGTCGCCGTACGTGCCGCCGCCGCTCGTGCCGAACACGCCACCTTCCCCCTCGGGAACGCCATAGCGGCCCGGTCCGCTGTGCGCGGCTTCGTCGTAGCCTTCGTTCGTCGGATCGTCCTTCTCGCGCGGAGGCGTGTTGCCTTCCGCGTCGTAATCGATGTCGTCTTTAGGTCTCGCCATGCGAGAAAGAGGAAGCGCGTTTCGTGCCGGTCGGCGCGCTACGGATCCGGAATCGACAAAGCTCGGCAGATCTTCTTCGCAAGCAGGTTCGGCGTTTCCTGATGTCGAGGAACCGCTTGAACATGTCCCGTCTGCGGGTTGCACCAGAGCTCGTGCTCTTTCCCTTCTCGTTTGAGGAAGCAGCCGAAACGGCGAAGGTGTCGAAGCAGCTCGCGCCGTTTCACTCGACGACGACCGTCTCCCGGATTGCAGAGTCTGGAACGCCGCGCAAAGCGTCTTCGCGTCGATCTTCGAGAATGAGCGAAATTGCTTCGGCGAGATTGCGTCGCGCATCGTCAGGCGTTTGACCCTGACCGTTCGCACCGGGAATCTCCGGGCAATAGGCGACGAACCACTCTTCATCACGCTCGATGATTGCTGTGAATTCGTTGTGCATCGCGTCACATTCTACGCGTCAAACTG
>DATKFO010000401.1:0-7985 GCA_035544355.1 Thermoanaerobaculia bacterium | reverse complement strand
GCGCTGCCCGACGACGTACTGATCGAGCTGTTCGAAGATGCGCCGCGGAGTGACGTGGAGGAAGCGATAGATCTCGCGCTTTTCCTTCATTGGCGCCTGTCATCGAGTATGCCACGAAGTTCTTTCCCGTGCCCGAGCCCGTGCCCGCTCCCGTGCCCGGTCATTAAACCCGGGCACGGGCACGGGAGCGGGCACGGGCTCGGGAAACGAACCCTCGTTCTGCAACGAGCTTTTGCTTTCGCTTAACGGAGGCAAAAGATTTGTACATCCCGCCGGCTGTCCAATCCAGCTAACAGATTTATTTTCAAGCACTTCTGATTTTGGTGCCAACGGCGCCGCGCTTGAACTCTGTCACCCGCGAAAGGAGGTGGTGGCAGAGGAGAGACGAAAAAGGTGAAACGGGAAAAAGACAAAAACATTCAGGTGGAAAGCAGCCAAAACCAACAACAGCCAACAAACCAACACCCATGAAAAACAAGGAGGAATTGACCCAAATGCGGAAGTCCCACATCGCAATCGTGACCCTGGTTCTCCTGTCGCTCTGCGCGACCGCGTTCGCTGAAGAAGCACCGTCATCGCCGTCGGGCGTCGTCAACATCAACACCGCCGACACCACGCAGCTCGCGCTGCTCCCGCGCATCGGCCCGAAAGCGGCGCAGCGCATCGTCGATTACCGCAAGGAAAACGGCGCGTTCAAGAAGACCGCCGATCTGATGCAGGTCAAAGGCATCGGCGCGAAGACGTACGAAGGCCTCGCCGCGCACGTCACCGTCGAAGGCAAGACCACGCTCTCGCAGAAAGTGAAAAGCCCGCGCAAGCCACGCGCGAACAACTCCCGCCAACAGCCCGCCCCCCCGGCGGCCGAGTAACGCCGCCCCTCCCCCCATCCCACCCGGGGCCGCCGTGGCACGGCGGCCCCGATTTCGGTGGGCAGTGGGCAGAAGCCCTCCGCCTACCGCTCACCGCCAACCGCCCACCACTCACCAATGCGAAAGGATCGTCATGCGACAGCACCATCGTGGCTTCACCCTCATCGAGCTTCTCATCGTCCTCGCCATCATCGGTCTCATCGTCTCGTTCTCGGCGCCCGCGTTTCGCAATCTGCACAATCGCGCATCGATCGCAAGCGCATCGACGGAATTGCGCAGCGTCTTCCGCCTCGCCAGCTCGCGTGCGATTGCGCGCAGCCGCAACTCGGGCGTGAAGTTTCTCGAGATCGCCGGCAAGTGGCACTTCGCGATCTACGACGACGGCGATGGCGACGGCGTGCGCAACGACGACATCAAGAAAGGCATTGACCGCCGCGTGACGATGCCGCGTCCGGTGTTCCTCGAGTCGCGCGTCGTCGCGATCGCTTTGCCGGCGTGGACGATCAAAGATCCCGACGGCGATCTCATGCCGCCGACGAAATCGCCCGTGCAATTCGGCACGTCGACGATCTGCTCGTTTTCGCCGGTTGGGCAATCGACTCCGGGAACGATCTACCTCGTCGGCGGCACCGGCGAGATCTGGGCCGTGCGTGTCAGTCCCGCGAACGCGCGCGCGCGCCTGCTTCGCTACAACGTCGCGACGCGGAAGTGGGACTCGCGATGAGCGCGCTAGCCATTCGCGCGGCGCACGACGACCTGCTTCGCCTCGTACGTCTGGATCGCGGAGAGCGCGTTGCGCCGCAGGAATTCATCCACGAAGGCGTCGGTGAGAATGCGGCCGTCCATGTCGCGGCCGACCGGCAGTCCCGCGGCGAAAAGCACGGTCGGCACGACGTCGGTGACGTACGCGGACTGCGGATTCTCCTCGTGCGCGATGTCGGCGCCGGCGAGCAGCACGAATCCGTCGTCCGCGCCGGGATCGGAACGCCAGAAGCGGCGCACCGCGATCGACCAGATGTCGACGGGCAAATCCGGCGGCACGACGCCGGACGGCGAGCAGACGACGATCAGGTGCTCGGGATTCCGCTTCGCGATCCCGGCGAGAACGTTGTCGAGCTGCTGCGCGTACGCGCGCAACGCGTCGCCGTTCGTCGTGCCGCGATCGGGAAGCACGTTGCTGAACACGTGCAGCGCTTTCTGCGCATCGGCGAATCCCTCGAGTGCGAGCACTTCGAGCGCGAACGTGCCGCGGAGCTGCGACGCAGATTCCATGTCGTTGCCGAGGGCTGTGGTGATTCTTGTGCGTTCTGCGTTGGTTCTTTCGAAGCGCAACGCGATCGCGGGATCGAGCGGAGCGTTCACGCTCTGCACAATCGCGCGATCCGTGATCACGCGCGTCGCGCCGCTCTCGCGCGACGACGGCCACGCGACGACGGACGCGTGCAGATCGAGACGCTCGAACAACGTCCAGAGCGGCAACGCATCGCCCGCGGGCAGTTGCGCGGAGATGCGTTGCACCGGCGGAATCAATCCCCACGCCTGGAATCCGACGCCGCTCGGCAACAACAGAAATCGCTCGCTCGGATCGGCGCCGTTGAGCGGCGTGCGATACGAGAAGCGTCCGGTGACGCCGTGGCGCGATGGCAATTTTCCCGTTGCGAGCGAAGCCCACAACGCCTTGGGACTCGACGTCTCGAACGGCTCGAGGCGCGTGAAATACGTGCGCTGCGTCGTCTGATCGAGCCACGGCAACAGGCCTTCGCCCTTCATGGTCACGATCCAGTCGTACGGCAGATTGCGGATCGCGACGACGATCACGGGACGGTGTCCCGCCACCGCGCCGATGTTTGCCACGACGACGTCGCGGCGCTCGGTGCGGTAACTGTCGCGGCGCTCGTAGAGCAGGATCGACGAGCCCGCGATGAGCACGACGCCGGCGAGAAACAGAAAGCGCGAAGTGCGCCGATTCGCGTTGCGCTCGACCACCCAGATCAACCGCAAGAGAAACGCGGTGACTGCGATCGCGTTCGTTGCCTTCGACAAAATCCGCACCGCGCCGCGCGGCAGATAAATCTGAAACACGTTGAGGTGGATCCAGTAAATCGCCGACGCGATGAACGCTGCGAAGACGACGAATCCGAATCCGTGCGCGCGATACGGCCCTTCGCTCGCCGGCTTGCCGAACATGCGCACGCGAATCGCGCGCAAGCCCCAGAGAATCGAGCCGAACAGAAAGCCGCAAATCAATCCGTAGAGAATCGTGACGGTCGCCAGACGCCCCGGCGTGATGTCCACCTGCGGATTGAGGAAGTAGAGCAGGTGGGCCATGTACAGGCCGAAGATCGCTCCCGCCAGAACGCGCTTGAGGTAGGCCCACCGGATCGGCACGCGCGGATGGTATCGGAATGCTGACCGCCGAAGGCGTCCGCGCACTCCGCGGCGAAGACGGCGCGCTCGCGCTTCTTCGCGTGCTCGGCTACCCGGCGGAGCTGATCGACGTCGCGCCCGACGAATGGCGCCGCGCCGGCGTCGTCATCCCGTGGAACGGCGAGGCGCGATTGCGGCTCGCGACGCGGTTGCGCCGCCTCGACATTTTCCTGCTCGCCGGAAACGTCGCCGAAGAATCGATCGCGACTTTTCTGCGCACTTATCGACAACACAATCAACTTACGAAATCAGTGATCATGTTTCTACACGATATTCGCGAAGACATTTCTTTCTACGATCTCTCCGCCGCCGGCGCGCTGCGCCGCTTCGACGTCGATCTCACGAATCCATCCGCGCACGCCGTCGATCGCTTGAACCTGCTCGCGTGCACCGACGACGAGACGTCGCTGCCGCGCATCGTCGACCGCGCGCTCGATCGCGAGACCGTCACGCGCCAGTTCTTCCTGCGATTCCGTTCCGCCGTGCACGACGTCGCTGATGCGCTCGCCGAATGTTGTCCCGGCGAAGAGCGCGACGAGATCGACGGCGAAGCGTTGCTCATCCTTTCGCGACTGCTCTTTCTTTCGTTCGTGCAGGTGAAAGGCTGGCTGAACGGCGAGCGCCGCTTTCTCGTCGATCGCCTCGATCGCGCGATGCGCCAGCGCCGCGAGTTTTTCGCAACCGTGCTGATGCCGCTGTTCTTCGGCGTCCTCAACACGCCGCTCCGGGAGCGCACCGCCGCCGCCCGCCGCCTCGGCCGCATCCCATACCTCAACGGCGGCCTCTTCGAGCCGTCGGCGTTCGAGCTGCGCCACGCGAACGCGATGACGCTGCCGAACGATCTGATGCGCCGCGTGCTCGATGACGTCTTCGAGAAATTCGACTTCAGCATCGACGAGCATGACAGCGCGACGACCCACGTCGATCCCGAGATGCTCGGCAAGGTGTTCGAGTCTCTGATGGCCGGCGACGAGCGCGCGCGCAGCGGCAGCTTCTACACGCCGAAGCCGATCGTCGACGTGCTCACCGAGCGTGCGATCACGGAATGGCTCGGCGACGGCGGCATCGAGAAGCTCGAGTCGATCGCGATTCTCGATCCCGCCTGCGGCAGCGGCGCGTTCCTGCTTTCCGCACTCGGCGTGATCGAGCGTTTGTATCGCAAGCTCTCCGGCGGAAACGTGCCGCGCGATCTGCGCCGCCGCATCGTCGAGCGCTCTCTGTTCGGCGTCGACCTCGAGCCGGAGGCCGTGCGGTTGTGTGAGCTGCGACTGTGGCTCGCGATCGTTTCGGGCAGCGACGCAGAGATAGAGCACGTCGAGCCGCTGCCGAATCTCGATCGCAACATCCTGCAAGGCAACTCGCTCCTCAGTCCCACCGATTTTCTCGGCGATGCACGCGCCGATCTCTATCGCGACTGGCTGCACGCGCTGCATGCGCAACGCGATCTCATCGATCGTTATCGATCGGCGGCGCGTGCGGAACGTCCCGCACTTGCGCGACTCATTCGCGAAAACGATCGGCGCCTCGCCGCAGACCTTCTCCATCGCGCGATCGAAGCCGCGGAGCACGAGCTGCAGTCGGCGATCACGCCGCAGACGGATCTCTTCGGACGCGTCGTGCCGCGCGATCTCGAGCGTTGCCGTGCGCTGCAGGAGCGGATCGCGGAACATCGCCGCGCGCTCGAGCGCATCGACGACGGCACGCTCGATTTCTTTTCGTTCGACGTGCACTTCGCGCACGTGCGCTTCGACGTCGTCGCGAGCAATCCGCCGTGGGTGCGCAACAGCCGCATCGATCCGCGCGCGAAGCGGATGTACTCCGATCGCTACGCATTCTTCCGCAGCGGCGGCGGCGCGGCGTTCCATCAGCCCGATCTCTCGATCGCGTTCTTCGAGCGCGCGACGTCGCTCGTCGCCGAAGATGGCGTCCTCGCGATGCTCATGCCGGCGAAGATCGCAAACGCCGCGTACGCGTCGACGCTGCGCCGCGCGGTGCAGGAGCGCATGTCGCTCATCGAGCTCGTCGACTGGAGCGATGAGCCGCATCGCTGGTTTGACGCCGACACGTTTCCGATGGGCATCGTCGTGCGGCCGCGGAAGACGAGCGCGCCGGCGTGCGACGTTCAACTCATCGAAGATGCGTGGGCACTCGTGCCGCCCGATGTCGCCGCGATCCTGCGCCGCATCCGCGAAGCGTATCCGCCGCTCGAAGAAGCCCTCGGACGCAAGCCGCTGATGGGCGTGAAGACCGGCGACAACCGCGCGTTCTTTCTCGACGCGAAACGCCTCACGCGCGGCCATCTCATCACGACCGACGGCATCGCGGTTCCGCTCACCGCGGTGTGCCGCTGCGTGCGCGGACGTGACGTGCGTCGCTGGCATGCCGATGCGTCGCAATGGATGCTCTGGCCGCCCGCAGGCGGTTGGCGCGACGCGCCGAAGTGGCTCACGCAACTCGCTGGCGCTCGCGGTGTCGATGCCGATTCCTTGCAACTCGCGTTCGTCCGCGCGGAGCACGTCGGCATCAAAGTTGTCTGGAAAGATCTCTCACGCGGCATGGCCGCAGCGGTGCTGCCGGACGTCGTGCACGTCGACGCGCAGGCGTTTCCGCTCGTGCCGAATCAGACGTTGTACTCGCTCGACGCCGCAACGCTCGACGAAGCGTACGCACTCGCAGCGCTGTTCAACTCGACGGTCGCGGATGCGCTGCTGCTCTGCGTCGTGGAGCGTGCAAAGGACGCGCACTTTCGGTACTTCGGACGCACCGTCGCGCTGATGCCGATGCCTGTGCTCGATCACGAGCGGCTCTGCCGGTTGTCGCGCCGCGCGCATCACGGCGCGAGCGTGCAAAACGAAGTCGACTGCATCGTCGCGTCGCTGTACGGCGTGACGAGCGATGAGCTCGAGGTCCTGCGCACCTTCGTCGCGCGGAGACTCGGTGCTCGCTGAGCACCAGCGCGACGCCGTCGCGCGCGTGCTCACGCTCCTTCGCACCCGCCACGCCGCGATCCTCGCGGACGACGTAGGCCTCGGCAAATCGTTCATCGCGGCCGCGGTCGCGCGCGAGCTGCGCGATCACGAGCTCGAGCTGATCGTGCCTGCAGCGCTCGTCGCGCAGTGGCGCGAGACGCTCGACGCATTCGACGTCGTTGCACGTGTGCTCACGCATGACGCCATCGTCAACGATCCGTTCGTGCCGCGTCCGTCGCCGCGGCTCGTGGTCGTCGACGAGGCGCACGCATTCCGCAATCCGCACACGCGGCGTTATGACGCGCTCGCACGACGCACGATCGCAGCGCGCGTGTTGCTGGTCACCGCGACGCCGGTGTGCAACGCAATCGCCGATCTTCGCGCGCTCATCGATCTCGTTGCGCGCGATGATCTCCTCGCCGATCGCGGCGTGCCGTCGATCGATGTCGCCTTCGGGTCACGCGATTTCGATGCGATCGAAGCAATCGTGGCAACACTCGTGATTCGACGCGATCGCAGCGTGTTGCCGCCGGGGCTGCAATTCGGTGAGCTCGAGCGGCGCGTGATCCGGCATCCGGTATTCGACGCGCGCGGCATCGCCGACTTGCAATTTCCGCTCGTCGGCGAGCACGCGATTCTCCGCCGCTTCCTCTGGCGCCGCATCGAATCGAGCGAAGCGGCACTGCTCGAGTCGCTGCGGCGACAACTGCGTTTTTATGAGCGGGCGCTCGCATCCGATCGCGCGTTGCCGAAGCGCGAGTATCGCCGCGCGTTCGCAGGTGAAGAGGATCGCGAGTCATTTCAGCAAGTGTTGTTCTGGGATCTGTTCGTGCCGCCGGCGGAGTCGATCGACCGCGACGCGATTCGCGACGAAGTCGCGCGCATCGAGTCGTTGCGCGATGCAGTCGCGCACTCGCCGTGCGCTAAACGCGCGATGCTCGTGAACGTTCTGAATGGCGAGCCCACGCTGATTTTCACCGGCTCGGCGGCGACAGCAAGAGATCTGCACGCCCACGTCCCGAAGTCGGGACTCGTCACGTCGCGCGAGCGATCGCGCGATGCCGTGTTGCGCGCGTTTCGCGACGGCAAGCTCGACGTCGTCGTGTCCACCGACATGGCCGCCGAAGGATTGAACCTGCAGCGCGCGGGCGTCGTCGTGCACTACGACATCCCGTGGAATCCGGTGAAGCTCGATCAGCGCAACGGCCGCGCGCATCGCATCGGGCAGACGCGCGAGAGCGTGCGCGCGATTTACTTCTTGCCGGAGTCGCGCGAGACAGGGATCGAGCGCGTGATCGCCGCGAAGAATCGCATGCGGCGGCGAGTGTTTCGGAGTGCGGTGGCGCAGCCACCGCTTTGTGATCCGGATCGCAGAGCGGTGGCTGCCGCCACCGCACTCCTAAACACGATTCGGCCGCGGGTTGCGCGCGATTCGGCAGTCCTCGCGTTTTTGCGAGCAATCGAGAAGCTCGGCATCGACGTTCCGGCATCGCTCGAGCGGCGTCACAAAGCCGGCGTCGAGCGGTTGCTCGCCGAGATGAGCAACGAGTTTCTCGATGAGAAGCGCGTTGCCGAGCTGCTCGCGCTCATCGATGCGTGAAGTGCTCGCGTACGACATCCGCGGCCGGTTTGTGCTCGATGAAGTAATCGTCGTCGCTCGCATCGCTGTGATTCGGATACGACTCCCACTTCCACACGTACGCGCCTGCGAGCCACGGTT
>DATKFO010000400.1:0-2798 GCA_035544355.1 Thermoanaerobaculia bacterium | reverse complement strand
GGCAGCAGGGCGAGCAGCACAACGTCGAGCTCCACTGCGCTCAGGCTGCAACGGGTGCGCAGTTGTTCGAGGCGTAATGCGACCGGCGCGGGCGTCGCGTCGATGTTCCGCCGGATCTGCGCAGCCGCTTCCCTTTCCGCCTGCACGAACGGCGCGATGGCATCGACCACCGCGGCGGGCACGGCATCGACCGGCGTCACCGGCGCGTCGAGGTACTGCTCGACCTCGGCCTCGGACACGTGCACCATCCCCCACAGCTGTTCCGGCTTCGATGCGGCGATGGTCATCTGCCAGCGGCGCACCTGCGCACGCACGAGGATGTCGATGCGGGCAAGCTCGTCGCGCAGATGCGCGCCGCTCGTCGCATACGGCCCGTCGGCCAGCGAGACGGTGACCGGCTGCGGGCTCACGCGAGGCTCCGGTCGATGGCGAAGGTGAGACGCGCGTCGCCGAGCCAGGGAACGGCGGCGATCGGGTCGAGGTAGTGACTGAGCTCGAGCACAGCGTCGAGAGGCGCGGGCGCGAGTGAAACAGCGACGACGCCTGCGTCGATCCGGACCGTTCCGCGGCGAAGGATGAACTGCCGCAGCAGCCACGGCACGGACGACTGGGCGAGACCGCACAGCCACAGTGCCCAGAGCCTGACGATGTTCGACGCGAGGTCGGGCTCGGCCTTCAACGATGGTGCGAACGCGGCGCGATCGACCAGGACACGCTCAACCGCGGCGGCGAGGGCATCGGACGGCGGCAGCGGACAAACCTCCTCGCCGCCGCTCCAGAAGAGCAGGCCTTCGTCCGGATCTTCTTCACCGGTCCACGCAACCGCGAGCGACTGGAGAACGCCGGCGAACGGCTCTACGCCAAGTGCGGCCGCGAGCTGCGGAACGCGCGCGTCGACGAGCGCTCGCGTGAGCAGGAAGACGCCGGCGAAACGCGACTCGAGGATCCGGCCACCCGAACGGCTGGCGATCGGCGGCGAGGGTTTTCCGAGGATCGACTCGATGACAGCAGCGACGCGTGAGGTTGGCGGCGACGGTTCGGCGCGCGTCTCGCGAGCGATCAGTCGAAGCACCCAGGCGATGGAGAGCGCGGTCGAGGGGTGTGCCGCCAGCGACGGCTCGGCGGCGACGATCGCGGCGAAGGCGGCGACCGCGTTGCGATCGGACTCGATCGCCTCGTCGGGGAGGACCAGTTCGTCGCTGCGCAGCAGATCGCGGAGCAATGCGAGGATGCGCGTCTGCAACGCGGTAAGGCTCAGGCGGCGCAACGCGATCGACATCGGTAGCGGCACCACCTCGGCGTCATCGATCCACAACGCGAGTTGCGGAATGAGCCACTCGCGATCGAGCCACGGCAGCGAGGCCACGACTTCCCTCACCAACGCGCGAGTCGCGCGGGACTGTGCGTGCGTGAGGCCACGCTCGCGGAGGAGCACGAGCACGGCGACGACGGCACGCGCCAACTCTCGTGGCTTCTGGACATCAGGAATCTCGAGAGCTGCGCACAGCGAGAGAACCGCCTCCTCGGCAGGAACGGCGCCGCGCCACAACGACAGCGCATTGGCAATCGCGATCCCAGCCCGGACGATACGACGCAACGGTTCGTGCTGCAGCGGATCAGCAGCGAAGACCTCGATCGGCACCGGCGTCGTTTCGACGACATCGATCGACGCAGCCAACCACTCGCGATCGAGCCACGGCAGCGAGGCCACCACTTCCCTCACCAAGGCGCGCGTCGCGAGGGAGTGTGCGTGCGTGAGGCCGCGCTCGCGGAGGAGCACGAGCACGGCGACGACGGCACGCGCCAACTCTCGTGGCTCCTGGACATCAGGGATCTCGAGAGCTGCGCACAGCGCGAGAACCGCCTCCTCGGCAGGAACCGCGCCGCGCCACAACGACAGCGCATTGGCAATCGCGATCGCGTCCCGGACGACACGACGCAGCGGTTCGTGTCGCAGCGGATCAGAAGCGAAGACCTCAATCGGCACCGGCATCGTTTCGACGACATCGATCGGCGCCGGCATCGTTTCGACCACATCGATCGGCACCGGCGGCGTTTCAACGACATCGATCGACGCCGCCAACCATTCGCGATCGAGCCATTCGAACGGTGCGATCGCAGCACGAACGCCGACGGCGGTACGCACTGTGCGAACGAGACTGCGCTCGCGCAGAAACGAGAGCACTGCGAGCACCGCCTGCGCAAGCTCACGCGGCCGCGTCCACGCGGGCAGCTCGGGAGCCGTCGCGAAGTAGCGCGCAACGATCCCGTCCTCGGAAGGACGAACGTCATCCCACGCCGCGACGGCGTCGACGATCGCCATCGCCACGCGCACGAACACGCGAAAGTCCTCGGCGGCCGGCGCGTCACGAGCCGGCGCGATCGCGTCATCCCAGATCTCGCGGGCTCCCTCGCTTGTCAGACGCGCGACGACAGCGCGAAGGCAGCCGGCGCGTGCGAGCGCTTGGAAGACTTCCGGCAACGTCTCTCGCTCGTCGACGAGCACGTCCCGAACGACGTGCTCGAACGCCCGTCCGCGGTAGCGCGCGAACGGCGCGTAATACCAGCGGTCCCACGCCACGCCGTCGAGCAGGTCGGCGAGAAAGCGCGCGATGAATTGCGCCTCGTTCTCGAAGCGCATCACCAGCGACGTGTCGTCGCCGTGTTTCGCGATCGTCTGCGCCGCCGCCGCCACCGCCCGGCCGCCCCACCGTCTCGCGATCGTGTCGTCATCGGCGAGCGATGGATTGACGACGGTCAGGCCGACGCGGAGCCGGCGCAGCACGTAGACGGCGCGG
>DATKFO010000399.1:0-6857 GCA_035544355.1 Thermoanaerobaculia bacterium | reverse complement strand
AACGGCTACGCGACCGGCGCCGCGGTGTCGGCGTACGTGTTGCGCAAGGAAGCGGGACTCTCGCGCGGCTTCGATTTCTACGACGACCAGATCGACCCCGCGAACTCCGGCGTCAACGTCGGCCGCGTGCAGCGAAAGGGGAGCGAGACCGCCGAGGTGGCGACGAAGTGGATTGCGCAGCACGAGCGCTCGCCGTTCTTTTTCTTTCTCCACTTGTACGAGCCGCACTCGCCGTACGATCCGCCCGAGCCGTATCGCAGCCGCTATCCGTCGCATTACGACGGCGAGATCGCGCACGCCGATGAGATCGTCGGCGCATTTCTCGAGTCGCTCAAACGCGACGGCATCTACGACGACGCGCTCATCGTGATCCTCTCCGATCACGGCGAAGGCCTCGGCGATCACCGCGAGCTCGAGCACGGCGTGTTCCTCTATCGCGAAGCGCTGCAAGTTCCGTTGATGCTCAAGCTGCCGAAGAACGCGATGCACGGACAATCCGTCGCGACACCGGTGCAGCTCTCCGATGTATTCGCGACGATCACCGCGCAGACCGCGACGAAATCCGGACTCTCGCTCGTCGACATCGCGCGCGGAGAAAAACCGCAGCGCCGCATCTACTCCGAAACCCTCTTCCCGAAATTTCACTACGGCTGGAGCGATCTCCATTCGCTGCTCGACGATCGCCGTCACTACATCCAGGCGCCGCGCCCCGAGCTCTACGATCTCGCCGCCGATCCCGCGGAGAAGCGCGACATCCTGAACGACGATCGCCGTGCGTTCGTCGCGATGCGCAACGCGATCGTGCCGATGATCAAGGCGTCCGCAGCGCCATCCGCAATCTCCGCCGAAGACGCGAAGAAGCTCGCCGCCCTCGGCTACATCGGTTCCGCAGTGCCCGCTGACGAAAAAAATCTCCCCGATCCGAAGGACAAGATCGAGACAGCCGCCGAGCTGCGTCGCGCGTTCCAGTTGTACGACGACGCGAAATACGCGGACGCGCTACCGCTGCTCGAGAAACTCGTGCGCGAGAACGATCGCATGCTCGACGTCTGGGACATCCTCGCGCGCACCTACGATCACCTCGGCCGCACCGACGCCGCGATCGAAGCGGCGAAGCACGGCTTCAAGCTCTCGCCGAACACGACGCACCTCGCGCTGATGATCGCGACGCTGTCGATCGACGCGCATCGCCTCGACGACGCGGAAAAACACGCCGATCTCGCGCTCGCAACAGAGCCCGGCATGGCGCACGACATCCTCGCGCGCATCGCACTCGAGCGCGGCCAGCTCGACGACGCGGAGAAGGAAGCGAAGCTCGCACTCGAAACGCGCGATCTCGTCTTCGCGCTCGTCACGCTCGGCAAGATCGAGCTGCAGCGCAAGAACTACGCTGCTGGACTCGCATGGTGCGATCGCGCCGTGAAAGTGCTCGACGAGCGCAAGGGCACCGCGGTGAAGGGCCTCTACTACCTGCGCGGCGATCTGCTCGCGCGCATGGAGCGTTTCGACGAAGCGGAGAAATCGTTCCTCGAAGAGATCGATCTCTTCCCGCGCGATCCGCAGGCATACAAGAACCTGATCCTGTTGTACGTGACCGAAGGCCGCGACAACGAAGCGACGAAGCTCGTCTTCGCACTCGTCGATCGCGCGCCGTTCCCGCCGTCCTACGTCGCCGTCGCGCAGACGCTGAAGACCGTCGGCGACGCGCGCGGTGCACGCTACTGGACCACGAAGGGTTTGGAGAAGTTTCCCGATGATCCGAATTTGCGGAAGCTGGCAAAATCGTAGGTGGCACAGACACTCTTGTCTGTGTGGCACGCGCGGCACAGACAAGAGTGTCTGTGCCACATTGCTGCTGTTCCTCGCGCTCGCATGCGCACGTCATGAGGCGCCGAAGACCGAGCCGCGCGCCAACGACATCATCCTCATCACGATCGACACCTGGCGCGCCGACGCCGCCGGCTTTGCGGGCAACGCCAATGCGAAAACGCCCTTCCTCGACTCGCTCGCCGCGCGCGGCATCGTCTTCACGAACGCGCACGCGCACAACGTCGTCACACTGCCGTCGCACGTCAACATCTTGACCGGTTTGCTTCCGTACCAGCACGGCGTGCGCGACAACGCCGGCTTCGTGCTCGATGCGAAATATCCAACCGTCGCCGCGACGCTGCGCGAGCACGGCTACGCGACCGGCGCGTTCGTCGCGGCGTTTCCGCTCGACGCGCGCTTCGGACTCAATCGCGGCTTCGACGTCTACGACGACAACTACGGCAAAGGCGCCGCGACCGTCGAGTTCGTGATGCAGGAGCGCGACGCGCCCGCGGTGCTCGACTCCGCGACGAAGTGGTGGCGCTCCGTCGAAGGGCACAAGCGCTTCCTGTGGATCCATCTCTACGATCCGCACGCGCCGTATCGCAGCGGTTCCTACTGGAGTGAAGTCGCGCTCGTCGACGACGCGTTGCGGACGACGCTCGCGCCAATCCTCACGCGCGATACGACCGTCATCATCACCGGCGATCACGGCGAAGCGCTCGGCGATCACGGCGAGCTCACGCACGGACTCTTCGCGTACGAATCGACGCTGAAAGTGCCGCTGCTCGTCGTCGCGCCCGGCGTCGCACCGCGACGTGAATCCGCGGCGGTGCGTCACATCGACATCGCGCCGACGATCCTCGCAAGCGCCGGCATCGCGTCGACGCTTCCCGGCAAATCGCTCCTCGGCACGATCGGCGCGCGTGACACGTATTTCGAAGCGCTCTCCGCGTCGCTGAATCGCGGATGGGCGCCGCTCACCGGCGTCATTCACTCCGACCTCAAATACATCGACCTCCCGCTCGCCGAGTTCTACGCGCTTCCCGACGAGATCAAGAACCTGCGCGACGAACGCCGCCGCGACGTCGATGCCGCGCGCCAACTCCTCCCGAAGCTCGTCGTCGCCAATCGAGAAATCTCCGTCGAAGAAGCCGCGCGCCTCCGCAGTCTCGGCTACGTCACCGGCGCATCGGCGTCGAAGAGCTACGGCCCAGCCGACGATCCGAAGACGCTGATCGACATCGACACGAAGATCCACCGCATCATCGAAGCGTACGAAACGCGCGATCTTCGCAAGGCGGTCACGCTCGCACGCGAAGTCGTCGCCGCGAAGCCCGACATGCGCGCCGGCCGCGAGCTCCTCGCGTTCGTGCTGCAGCAGAGCGATCGCGTCGACGAAGCGATCGCGGTGTTGCGCGACAAAGACGCGACCGAGGACATGAAACTGCAGCTCGCGCTGCTGCTCACAGAAACGGGACGCGCGAGCGAAGCGGTGCAGATCCTCGCGCCGCTCGCGAACGGATCGAATCCCGACGTGCTGAACGGCTACGGCATCGCGCTCGCGGACGAAGGCAAAGCAGACGAAGCGATCCAGCAATTCAATCGCGTCCTCGCAACCGACGCGAACAACGCACCTGCATTGCAAAACCTCGGCATCGTCGCACTGCGTCGCGACGACGTTCGCTCCGCGCGCGACTACCTCGATCGCGCACTCGCACTCAATCCGCGATTACCACTCGCACTGAACACGCTCGGCGTCGTCGCAGCGCGCGAAGGCGATTACCCGCGAGCACTCGACCTTTGGCAACGCGCCGTCAGCATCGACCCGCGCCAATATGACGCGCTCTACAACCTCGGCCTCGTCGCCGCACGCAGCGGGAACCGCGACCTCGCGCGCCGCGCACTCGAGCAATTCGTCGCGACCGCGCCGCCGTCGTACAAAGCCGACATCGCCGCCGCGCGCGAAGCGCTCGCGCGGATGTGATCCACACTCACAACCGCACGTACCGTCCCAGTACGACCAGCGCGATCGTTGCGAGGAGCGTCGCGAGCAACGCCTGCGCCGCCGTCGACAGCGCGGGAACCGGGTCGGGTGCGGATACGGCGGGCGAGCACGTGTAGGCGAGAGTCCAGCCGACGCCATCACCAGGCGCCTGATGCATGGCGACAGACAGGCTCGAGATTGCGGCGGCCGGCTGAATCTTGTAGAGCGCCCAACCTGTGTTCTTCAGATCGTGGTCTCCCGCGTTACTCAACGTCGAACCAGAGATGAGCGTCGTGGATGTCAACGCTGCTGGCGGCGCTGGGGACGCGAATTCGCCGGCCAGTGTCCCGGGAGGCGTCGCCGGAACTGTCGACACGGTCGCTGTCGTCACGGTCGCCAACCCGGCAACGATCAGGAACAGGCGTGAGGGATCCGGTGGACCATCGAGGAAGGTAAAGGTGAGCGTGAAGTCGGTCGCCGGCCCGGTGAGCACACTGAAGCGATCCGTGTCCGCGCCCCACACGATCGACAGGTTGTTTTGAGGCGATTGGTTTTCAGCACTGGTCTGATGAAAGAACACCACGCCACCCTGCGCGCCCGTGGGCGGGTTCGGGCTGAACGTGACGAGAACGCGCCCATAGCACGGCAGATCCAGCGTCAGGGGAAGATTCAAGGTGGAGAGATGCACGCTTCCCGCGGGAAACTGCAGGTGCTTGATCGTCGTCTGCGCCTGCGCCAATTGCACGTGAAGGATGGCGATCGCAAACACGAAGGCCACGAAACCTGCTCGCTTCATCTTCTTCTCCCCAGTCAGGCTTCTCAGTCAGTGCCGTACATAGGGAGTGCCGGGTCGGTGGATTTCCACACCCACAATTCCGGAACGCGGGCGATCGTTGTTAGACTACGGCGGCGAAGCCACCGCTTTGTGATCCGGATCAGAAAGCGGTGACTTCGTCACCGCACTCCAAAACTACACCACGTAGCGGTTGATCATGTCGACCATCTTGTCGCGCGTCAGCGGCTTGCGCATCCACGCGTTCGCGCCGGAGCTCGGGAACATTTCTTCCAGCGAGCGCTCGGGGAGGTCGGAGATCAGGACGATCGGGATGTCTTTCTTGTTCGACTGCGACTTCAACACTTCGCTGAGGCGATTGCCTTTGATGCTCGGCAGGTTGACGTCGAGGAAGATGATGTCGGGCGTGTTGCCGGCGAGGACGTGATTGAACTCGATCCAGCTCGATGCGGTGAGCACGGTGCATCCTTCGCGCTCGAGCAGCGCGCGGCCGAGCTTCAGCACGAGCGGATTGTCATCGAGGATCAGTACGGTAACTTTCGACAGCTGAGCCATATGGAGAGAACTTCCTTCTAGGTGTAGAGCCGCAGGACGAATCGGTGGCCATGATACATTTTCCCCGCTCGATGCCCACTGAAAACTTCGAAAACGCGAGCGCATTTCGACTTCCTGCCGACTATTACTCGACACCGCCGGTCGCGTTCTTTCCGCGATGGGTGCCGTTCGGGTGCGGAGGAGTCTCGCTCTTCGCACTCCTTGTGATTTTTGTCCTCGGCATCTTCTTCGCCGGCGAAGGATTTCCGATTCTGCTCGATTTCGCCCTGGTCTCGAGCACGGACGAGATCAAAGCGATGTACGCAGACGACGTCACGCCAAGAGAGAAGGTTGCATTCGAGGAAGAGATGAAGACGCTGCGCACGAACATCAAGACCGGCAAAGTGCCGGTCGTGCGCGTGCAACCGATTCTGCAAACGATTCTCCTTGTCGGAGAGGACAAGCAGGCGGACAAGAACGAGATTGCGACGCTGACGAAGCTCGCGAGTAAAGCGAATGGCAGTGATCGGTGATCGGTGATCGAGGCGGTACCGTCCGAGCGCGAAGCCTCACCGATCACCGATCACTGATTACCGACAACAATTCATCATGAGCCGCTTCCAGATCATCTCCACGTTCGAGCCGCAAGGCGATCAACCGGAAGCGATCCGCCAGCTCGTCGACAGCATCCAGCAGCGCAACCGCCACCAGGTCCTCCTCGGCGTCACCGGCTCCGGAAAAACGTTCACGGTCGCGAAGGTGATCGAAGCGATCAATCGCCCGACGCTCGTCCTCAGCCACAACAAAACGCTCGCCGCGCAGCTCTACCAGGAGTTCAAGAACTTCTTTCCCGAGAATCGCGTCGAGTACTTCGTTTCGTATTACGACTACTACCAGCCCGAGGCGTACATCCCGCAGAACGATCTCTACATCGAGAAGGAAATGACGAAGAACGATGAGATCGACAAACTGCGGCTCTCCGCGACGAAAGCGATCTTCGAGCGACGCGACGTGATCATCGTCGCGTCGGTGTCGTGCATCTACGGCATCGGCGATCCCGATCTCTACTTCGGCATGCTGCTGTTCTTCGAGCGCGGCACTGAGAAGCCGATGACGCAGTACCTGCGCCGGCTGACGGAGATGCAGTACGAGCGCACGCCGTACGATCTCGCGCGCGGCCAGTTCCGCGTGCGCGGCGACGTGCTCGAGTTGTGGCCCGCATACGAAGACGACGCGGTGCGCATCGAGTTCTTCGGCGACGAGATCGACAAGATGACGCGCATCGATCCGATCACCGGACGCACGTCGGGCCGCGAGTACGACCGCCTCGCGATCTATCCGCGCACGCACTACGTCACGCCGCGCGAGCGTCTGATGCAGGCGATGGAGAACATCCGCACCGAGCTCGACGAGCGCGTCGTCGAGCTGCGCGCGAACGATCGGCTGCTCGAAGCGCAACGGCTCTCGCAGCGGACGATGTTCGATCTGGAGATGATCGCGGAGCTCGGCTACTGCAACGGCATTGAGAACTACTCGCGCCATCTGAGCGGTCGGGTGAAAGGGGAGCCGCCGCCGACGCTGATCGACTATTTCCCGAAGGATTTCCTGCTCGTCATCGACGAGTCGCACCAGACCGTGCCGCAGGTGCGCGCGATGTGGGGCGGCGATCGCGCGCGCAAGGAAACGCTCGTCGAATACGGCTTCCGTTTGCCGAGTGCGATCGACAATCGCCCG
>DATKFO010000398.1:0-10554 GCA_035544355.1 Thermoanaerobaculia bacterium | reverse complement strand
AACAACATCGTGCCGCCTTGCCATCAGCGTCACGAAATCACGCTGGTGGCTCGTGGCTCCCCAGTTCGAGCGAAGAGAACGCACTGATCGTGACGTAGTACCCATCCGGATCCCGAAGCGAGAACTCCTGAGTTCCCGTGTTCGGGTTCCCGTGCGGCTCCTCTTCGAGCCGGGCGACGAGAGCGCGTGCCCTTTTCAGGGCCATATCGAAATCGTCGACGCGAAAGAACAAGAGAAGCCCGTTGCCAGGCGTCGCGCTATCCGGGCTCGTCAACGACGGATGCTCGTGCGCGCCCCACTGGTGAAGGCAGAGCAGGACCGTCCCATCCGCATCGAGGATCTGACCAAAATAGGAATGGTGAGGTTGCGTCTCGGGCTGGCCGAAAAGGGACTGGTACCATCTGAAGCTGCTCGGCACATCGTTGACGCCGATGATCGTCCAGGTGCGTTTCATGGCTTTCTCCAGTGGGCCTAGCTTGAATTAGACCGCATTGAACGTCTCGGAAATGCTCGCAAAAGACATCGCCTTCGGACTGGCCTGCCGCAAGCGAAGGGCCGCCGCTCTGAGCCGAACGCCACTATGCCATCGTTTACATCGCGCCCATTGGACGCGGATCGAAACAACGTCCTGAGACGCAATAGTCGTGAGCCGTTCAGACGATCAGTTCCGCCTTAATCGCGCCGCGGTAGACAACCCATTTATTGTTAGCAATTGTCGCGAGTTCCTCAAGTTCGTTTTGGTATTTCGCGTATGTCTGGCGAGCGTACGCAGTTGCTTCGCCTCCCCGGTCGGTATTTAGCTCAGGATGCATGCAGAGTTGTCGAGCCTCGAGGTTAGGTTGCGAACGCGGATACACAAAGAAGTGCCTCGCCATGAACGACCGGAGAGCGTCGATGCAGTCCAAAAACTCCAGCAACCGTTCGCTGAGCTCTGGAGTGATGTATTGATTGCCAGACTCGGAGAAAAAATTTCTGAAGTGATCGACCGCCTCCGCATGGGCTGCGAGAAACGAGTTCTGAGAAGTGAGTTGATCCAACATATTGAGGAACAACCGTTCGGGCATCAGTCCGTCCGCCTGGCGAAACAGCGTGACATCGTGTACACGAACCGCCTCAATCCGCTCCTCGGTCGCTGCCTTCGTCTGCGGCAGCAGCAGGTGCCGCCCTTCAACGATCGCCGCAGTCAGCCGCTTCTTGTACTCGCGCAGTTCGCCGGCTGTGATGTTCTTGCTCTGACTCGTCTTTCCGTCGTACTCGTTATGGTGCTCAAGGCAGAGGAACACGAGATTCTTCTCCTCCGACTGTGTACGATCCTTGTCGATGTGAGCGACTTGGCCATGTTTGCGGCCGAGATCGCCGTCGAGTACATAGCAGATGGCGCATCGACGTGCCGAATCCGAGAAGATTTGCGTTTCGACCTCCGGTCGCGGTGCTTTGCGGGTTCCACGTTTGTGAGTTGCCATGAGACGATCGTTGAACGGGCACGACGCGAAGTCAAGCCGGTGGCGTTTTTCTTACTCATAGCCGGTAATTTGTTACTCGACCCTCATCTACATCTGTTAAGACAACGATGCTTACTCCCACACGATGCTGTCCACGTAATCGTAGTGGGTACGTCACTGAGTGGCGCCCGCTAGCGAGCGCAGCGCGATGGTAAACCGGCGTTTATGAGAGATAAGACGATAGGACGACGTGAGGAGGGCATCTCCACGAGTCATCATCGCCGGACTCAGCGTAGCCGCCGCACCGCGTCGAGAATGTCCACCGCCATCACATCCGGTTGCGCGGCTTCGAGCGCAGCGAGGTTTGGGTAGCCGCCGGGGACGGCGACGGAGAAGACGTTGGCGGCTTTGGCCATCTGCACGTCTTCGGGGCTGTCGCCGACGTAGACCGCTTCTTCCGCCGCGATGCCGAGGCGGTCGAGGCAGAGGTGGAGGGCTTCGGGGTGGGGCTTGCGCTCGCGGGCGTCGGTGCCGAAGACAACGTGTTGGAAGTGATGCGCAAGGCCGTGGTGATCGAGCTCGCGTGATACTCGGTCGCGTCCGCCGCTCGTGACGATGCCTTTCGGCATTGTCAGCACTTCGAGCGCTTCGCGTGCGCCGGTCATCAGGCCGACGGTTTCTTCCGCGAAATAGGCGAGCCAGCGTGTGTCGGCTTCGTGCCAGAGGTCTTCAGACAGGCCGATGATGCGGAACGTTTGGTACCAGTTCGGCGAGTAGGTTCGCTGATAGGCGTCGCGATCGAAGGCGATGTTGAAATCCGCAAACATCCGCACATAACAGCGATAGCTCGCCTCGGCGGTGTCGACGATCGTGCCGTCCCAGTCGAACAGGACGGCTTTGAAGCGAGTTGCAGAGTTGCCGAGCTCCAGAGTTGCAGAGGAGAGCGGCGAACCGCTCTGCAACTCTGCAACTCTGTCACTCTGCATTCTCGTTGCCTACCAAATCACCCGCAGTGCGAGCTGCATCTGGCGCGGATCGCCGCCGCCGCTCTGCACGGTGCCGTCGAAGTTGAAGATGAGGTTCGTCACTTCGGGGCGCTTGAGGTTTTTCGCGTTGAAGAGGTTGAACACATCGATCGACGGCTCGAGCGTCATGTTGCCCACGGTCCACGGCTTCGAGACGCGGAAGTCGAGCGAGGAGAACTCATTGTCCTTGCGTCCGAGGTTGCGCGTCGTGACGGTGCCGTCAGGATTGATGCGATCCTGCGGGGTCGCGGCGTCCGCGCCCGTGCGCGTGATCGACTTCGGCTGCGCGGAGCGATACGAGTAGCGCACGTTCACGTCCACGCCGGCCGGCGCGTTCCACAGCAGCCAGCTGTTGAAGCGATGGCGCTGGTCGCGATCGGAGTAGCCGTATTCGGCTTCGAGGTCCGTGACCTTCGCATAGCGGAACGTGAACGGATCGCGCTCGTTGTCGTCGTCCGATTTGTCTTTCGAATACGTGTAGTACGCTTGGAACTGCACGTTGCGCGACGGGCGCTTCGTGAGGCCGAGCGTGACGCCGTTGTAGAGACTGCGAGCGCTCGACTCGACGACGGTGAGCGTGTTGATGCCGTTCGCGCCGCCCGGAGGAAGTCCCGTGCTCCACGGCGATCCGAGAAGAGGATCGTTGCGGTTGACGAAGCGCGTGACGCGATCGGTCTTCGCGTAGTTGTACTTCACGAGGAACGCGTAATCGGGAATGAACTCCTGCTCCCACGAGATGCTCGCGGACTTCGTGCGCGGATTGCGGAAGTTCTTGTCGAACACGAACACGTCGGGCAGGAACGGCGCGCCGATCTGCGACTGCGGGATGAGATTCGGGTATGCGGGCACCGGTCCGAGGATTCCGGTGAGCGCGCTGTTGCGGAAGAGCGTCTGACCACGGCTGCCGTTCGTCGAGCGCGACGACGCGAGTGAGAGGCCGGGGATGCGGCTGTAGTAGATGCCGGCGTTGAAGCGGAGGACTTTCTTGCCGTCGCCGTTCGGATTCCACGACAGGCCGAAGCGGGGCGCGTACATCTTCGTGTCCGACGGGATGTTGCCGTCCGACGGGAACTCCTGTCCCTTCGAGGTCTTGCCGATGAACGGCGCGTAGAACACTTTGTCGGCGGGCGTGATCGGATCGGGCTCGTACTGCGCTTCCCAGCGCAGTCCGTACTGCACGTTGAGATTCGGCGAGGCCTGCCAGCTGTCCTGGATAAAGATCGAGGGCTCGGTCTGCGGAATCTTCTGCGTGCCTGCGTCTTCGACGGAGAGTCCGCCGACGCCGGCCTGCTGGAGATAGAGCAGCACCGGTCCGGTGACGCTCGCGCTGCCCGCGCACGTGCCGGTCTGCGACGACGTGCCGTCGGAGCACTCGACGTAATTCGGATTCTTCAGGTAGTTCAGGAATCCATCGGTGGAGCTGAAGATGTAGCGGCCGTTCGCGAATCCGATGAACGTCTGCACGGACTCGACGCGGTTGTATTCGAAGCCTGCTTTGATTGAGTGCGTGCCGCGCAGCCACGACACGTTGTCGACGAGCTGGATGCGGGTGTCGTAATACTCGACCGGGATGAAGAACGGCATGCCGAAGCGATAGCCCTTCACGAAATCGAACGCGGTGTCGGGCAGCGGCCGGCTCTGGCCGGTGACGATCGGACCGGTGTACGGACGCGGGCGATTCTCTCGCGCGTACTGGAAGCGCAGCTCGTTGAAGATGTCGGAGCTGAAGGTCGTGGCGGCCTGTCCGCTGATGGCATGCGACGAATCGCGCTCCACCGCGTTCGCGCTGCGGCCCCACGAGTCGACGTCGAATGTTCCGTTCTCCTGTTCGGACCAGGTGTAGTTGTAGCGCAACGTGACGAGGTGTTTCTGGCTCGCGTTCCAGTCGATCTTGCCGAGGAACACGCGGGCGTCGTTCGAGCGGTCGATCGGCCCATTCTCATTCGGGCTGCCGAGTGCTGCGAATGCGTCGACGACGCGCTGTTCGATGCGCGACGTGTTCGTCTGCTTGGTGGAGCTGGCCTTCTGATAGTCGGCGGCGACGAAGTAGAACGTTCGGTCCTGGTGAATCGGACCGCCGAGCGTGAAGCCGACCTGCAATTGATCGGAGGCGGAGTTCGGCAGCTCGTTGCCCGACGAGTCGACAGGGTTCGAGCTCAGGCTGTCGTTCTTGAAGACGATGTGCGCGGTGCCACGCATCTCGTTCGTGCCCGACTTGGTGATGACGTTGACGAATCCCGAGGACGAGCGTCCGAACTCGGCATTTGCGCCGTCGGCGATGACGACCATTTCTTTCACGGCGTCGAGGTTGAACGTGAACGCGGGACGCTGGCCGCCGCGCTGTTCGCCGAAGAACGGATTGTTGAAGTCGGCGCCGTCGACGCTGATGTTGTTCGAGATGCCTTTCTGGCCGTTGATGGAGAGCTCGTCGCCGTCCGGTCCCTGCACGATCGTGACGCCGGGCGTGAGCTTGGTGTACTCGAGGAAGTTGCGGCCGTTGTTCGGCAACCCTTCGACGGATGCCTGATCGATACGCGTCGATCCCTCGGTGCGCGCCGTTTCGATGAGCGGCGCGGCGGCGGTGACCACGATCTCTTCCGCGACCGCGGCCTGACTCAGCTCGATTCTCTGCACGATCGTCTGGCCGACGGCGAGCTCGATGCCTTTCACGAGGCGCGGCTGAAAGCCTTCGAGCGATGCGCGGAGCTCATACGGTCCGAGCGGAAGCAGCACGCCCCGGAACCGGCCGGCCACGTCGGTCACCTGGACCTGCGTGTAACCGGTGGCGGTGTTCTTGATCGTCACGGTCACGCCGGGGAGCGCGGCGCCGCTCGAGTCGACGACCGTGCCTTCGATGACGCCCGTGGTGGCTTGTGATTGTGCGAGGAGGACTGCGGGGAAAACGACCAGGAGAAGCAGAACGAGTGACCGGCGCATGGGTTACCGTCTCCTTTCGACTTCGGGCAGGTTTTATGGAACTGGCGAATGATACGTGCGCAGCGAACGCGTGCGCGTAAATTTCATCGAATTCCGCAAACGAAGAATAGTTTGACACCGGCAGCGTCGAGATCATCGGCGTCGCCGAACGGATCGAAGTCGCGGATCTCGACCGCTTCCAGTCCCGCTTCACCGAGGGCGTCGAGGATTTCTTTCTCGCGATACGCGCGCTGGCGATGCGTCTCGCGGATCTCGACGCGCTCGCCGTTCGGCAGCTTCGCCCACCCGCTGACGACACCGCGTGCGAGACGCTCGCGCGAGCGATAGCTCGTGTCGATTTGCAGGCGGTAATCGTCGCCGGCGGCGATGTACGGCTCACGGTATCCCCAAACCTCGGGATACACATCCGGGTGGTTCATATCGAAGAGAAACAGCGAGTCGTCCGACATGACGCCGCGCACGGAGCGAAACGTCGCGACGAGGTCGTCGCGATCGAGCATGTGATTGAGGCTGTCGTAGAGACACGTGATACGCGCGAACGTGCTGCGCAGCGGAAGCGCGCGGATGTCGCCGGCGACGAGACGCATCGCTCGCGAGGGCGCTGACTGCATCCGAGCACGCGCGACCTGCAACATCGGCAGCGAAGCATCGACGCCGGTCGATCGCCATCCCTGCGCGCGAAAGTATTCGACGGCGTGCGCGGTGCCGCACGCGATGTCGAGATGCGTGCGTTTCGGCGTCGGATGGTTTTCGAGCACGTCGTCGAGCACGCGGCGCACAGCGCGGAAGAAGCGGGTGCCGAGGGCTTTGTCGTAGGCGTAGGCGAAGGCGGCGTAGGACTCGCCTGTCATCGTTGCCCGTTGTCATCCTGAGCGGGTGGTGGAGTGGGTGCGAAGGATCCCCTGCCCACGAGCGGATAGCGTGTCACCGGAGGGGATCCTTCGCGCCCACCCGCCACCCGCTCAGGATGACACGCCTCACCACCGATAAAACCCCTCGCCGGTTTTCTTGCCGAGTTTTCCGGCCGCGACCATTTCGCGCAGCAGTTGCGGCGGCTCGAAGCGTGGGCCAAGCGTGGAGGCGAGGTATTCGGCGATGCCGAGGCGGACGTCGAGGCCGACGAGGTCGGTGAGACGCAAGGGGCCCATCGGGTGGTTGTAGCCGAGCTCCATGGCGCGATCGATGTCTTCCGCGGAGGCGACGCCTTCTTCGAGCATGCGGATCGCTTCGAGTCCGATCGCGACGCCGAGGCGTGAGGTTGCGAAGCCGGGGCTGTCGTGCACGAGGATCGCGGTCTTCCCCATTTTCTCGACGACGCCGCGAATTTGCTCGATCGTTTGTTCGGATGTGCGCTCGCCGCGCACGAGCTCAATCAACTTCATCACGTGCGGCGGATTGAAGAAGTGCATGCCGATGAAGCGATCGCGGCGCTCGACGTTCGAGGCGAGCTTCGTGATCGAGATCGACGAGGTGTTCGAGGCGAGGATGGTGTCGGCGCCACAGAAGATGTCGGCTTGCGCGAAGAGGTCGACTTTGAGCTCGAAGTTTTCGGGGACGGCTTCGATGATGAGATCCGCGCTGTTGACTGCGGGCTCGAGCTCGCTCGCGAGCGCCACGCGATTCATCGCATCGGCGGCTGCATCCTGCGTGACCTTCCCCTTCTCGACGCCCTTTTGCAATGTCGATTCGATCGACGCCTTCGCGGCATCGAGCGCGCCGCCGTCGACGTCGTAGATCACGGTGTCGAAGCCGGAGATCGCGGCGAGGTACGCGATGCCGCGACCCATCGTGCCCGTGCCGAGGATGGAGATCTGGCGGATCATTTCGCGCGGAGTCTACTTCTTCTTCTTTTTGGTCGCAGCGCGAATTGCCTCGACGTTCTCGGAGCAATTCGAGTAGCCCGCGAGCTCTTCCGCATTCGCGCCGCCGGCGGATTTGATGTCGGTGCGCGCGCCGGCGTCGAGGAGTTTCTTGATCACGTCCGTCGCTTCGCATTTGTCGGCGAGACGCATCAGCGCGGTGGTGCTCACGTCGTCGACGGCGTTGATGTCGGCGCCGGCATCGATGAGCCACGCGACGACTTCGGGATGACCGAACATCGCGGCGCTGACGATCGCCGGCGAGCCCTGGCTTCTCGCATCGACGGAGTAGCCGGCGTCGACGAACAGCTTCACTGCATCGAGATCACCTTGCACCGCGCTCATCACAAGGAACTCTGCGCTCGGCTCGGGGAATCCTTTTTCGCGCAATGCGCGGATCGCGGCGCGCTGCTTGTCGTTCTTCGGCTGATGATCGGGCGCGCGGACCTCGTCGGGATCGCCGCCGATGTCCCACAGCTCGCTGAGGATCTTCCACTTCCCACCTTCGCGCGCGAATTGAATGCGGCCCGTCGATTCGTTCTCCGCGACCACCGCGCGCACGATCAGCGTCGCGTCGTCCCCTTCGATGATTTCTTTGTACGAACGGAGGTTTTCTTTCGGCGAGATGACGTTGATGTCCGAAGTCGACGTAACGTTTTTCTTCTTGCCCTCGGAGAGGAACGACTTCGCCGTCTCGAGATCGTCGGCGTCGATCGCGGCGACGTATTTCTTGTAAATCGCGAAGAGCGGGCCGTCGGCGGCGGAGAGCGGGGGTGCAAGCGTGAGCAGGAGTGCGGCGATCAGACAACGCATCGCCCGAGTGTAACGCGATCGCGTTTAGGAGTGCGGCGGCAGAGCCGCCGCTTTGCGATCCGGATCAAAAGCGGTGGCTTTGCCACCGCACTCCTACACCGCCCGCATCGCCAGCGAGAGGATCTCGCGGTGCGTGAAGTAGTTCACGGCCGGGTCGTCGAGATGGAACGTGTAGAGGAACTTCTCGTCGTTGTCGGCGATGAACGTGAAGCGGTAGTAGCGGTTCTCGAGGCCTTCGCCGAATTCCTTGATCGTCGACGAGTAGCCGTCGTCTTCTTCGACTTTCAGCACGCGATAGAGCTTGTGCGCGCTGATCGGCAGGTCTTCGGGCGGATAGTGGATGAACTGGATCGCGTAGATCGCCTTCGCGTCGATCTCGCGCTGCGGAAACTCCTGCGCGCCTTCGGCCGCAGTGCCGGTGAACCACGTCTCATCTTCTTTGAAGAGCACGAGGTTCGCCGAGTTCTCGGTCATCGGATTGATGCCGCGATCGAGATGGATGTGCTGTTCGGGATCGGTCGCGTCGCGCAGCTGCGTGAGGAGGTCGATGAGGTACTGGATGCCCTCTTTCGTACCGGTGAACGCGACTTCATCGTCTTCGTCGGAGATCCAGACGTCGAGCCACGCTTCTTTCGGCAGCTTGATGCGGCTCTCGAGCGTTTCGCGCGTGATCGCGGCGAATCCGAGGCGCTTCGCGGCGGTGTTGAGGAACTCGTTGCAGTGCGGGTCCTCGATCAGATTCTGCCGCGCATACTCGATCGCCGCTTCGTACGCGCGCTTGCGCCCGAAGTCGTGGCTCAGGTCGAACGGCCTGACGATTTGATCGAGAAGTTGGGCGTGGCTCTCGGCGGGTTTGGACATAGGCGTCTGCGGTAGAACCGGCTGAAATCTACCATATTTCACAAGACCGACCGGTAACCGGTAACGCCTCAACCCGACGATCGGTCCCGCGTCCGCCAATCACGATCGATATCCGAAAGAAAACTATTCAGATCATCCGCGTGCTCTTCTTCCACCTGCAGGATCGATTCGAGGATGCGGCGCGTGGTGATGTCGTCGTCGCCGATGTAGCGGATCATCTCGGTGTACGAGTCGATCGCGACGCGCTCGGCGACGAGGTCTTCTTTGATCATGTCGAGCAGCGTCGTCCCCTCCACATATTCGGAGTGTGAGCGCGACAGCAATCCCTCGGGATTGAAATTCGGGGAGCCGCCGAGCTGCACGATGCGTCCGGCGAGCTGGTCGGCGTGGCCTTGTTCTTCGTTCGCGTGCTGCAGGAACTCCTGCGCGATCGGATCGGCGTGGATTCCCTGCGCCATGAAGTAGTGGCGTTTGTAGCGGAGCACGCAGACGATCTCGGTCGCGAGCGCTTCGTTGAGCAGCTTCACGACAGTCTCGCGATTCGCGCGGTATCCGTCGGTCACGGCGCCGGTTTCGATGTGCTGGCGGGCGCGGCGGCGGAGCTCCTGAACATCGGACAGAAACGGCTTGTCACTCATGAACTTCTCCTTCAGCTCGGCACTATGCAATCCGCTCACCCACCGAATTTCGTGCCGGCCGCGTCGTATGTGCGGCCGCGCCACAAGACCCGGCGGCGGATGCCGGTGTGCCAGACGGATCGGATGACGACCACGCACCAGATCAGGATCATCGGCAGATGCCCCAGAAGCGCGTTGTCGATGCGGTAACGCAGGGAAATGAAGAGGAGGAGGCGCGTCAGCGCGATCACGGCGAGCGTGATGATCGCGATGACGTTGCCGAGTGCGGCGAGTACGAACGGAAGAATGTGAAACACGATTGCGAGCCCGTTGAACCCAATCGTGATCGCATAACTGCGATTGAACACGGAGAAGAGATTCTTCGTGAAGCCCTGGATGATCTCGCGCGTACCGTGATACATGCGGATCGAGATCACATCGTCCGCGCGCACGACTTCGGTGCGGTTGCCGCCGCGTCGCACGAGTTGCGCAAGCGCGACGTCGTCGACGACCGCGGCCTTCAACGCTTCATGTCCGCCAACCGCATCGTAGATCTCGCGGCGCAGGAGGTTGCCGGTGCCGCTGCCGATGCCGAGGATGGCGATGCGCGTGCGATTCGAGATCGCGATCGGCATGAAACAAAACGCCATCACAGCGAGCATCGGCATCATCAGATGCTCGCCAAATCCGTGCATTTCGAAATGCGGCAGCACCGCGATCATCGCAACGTTGCTTTCGTTGAGGCGCGCACCCGCGGCGGCGATCGCGTCGGGCGCATAGATCACATCGGCGTCGACGAACAGCAGCAGCTCGCCGGTTGCGCGACGACTGCCTTCGTGCAGCGCCCACGGTTTCCCGAGCCATCCCGCCGGCGGCTCTTCGCCGTGAATCACGATGAGTCGCGGATCATCGATGCGGCCGAGGATCTCGCCTGTCGCGTCAGTCGAGCGATCGTTGACGACGATGATCTCGAGATTGGGATACGTCTGCGCGAGCAGCG
>DATKFO010000397.1:0-2790 GCA_035544355.1 Thermoanaerobaculia bacterium | reverse complement strand
ACCGACGCAGGATGGGACAGCAGCTCGGTCAGCATCAGCGTGATGTCCGCGAACCTCGACAAGGCGATGGACTACGTCGCGGACGTCGTGCGCAATCCGACGTTCGCGAAAGAGGAGTTCGAGCGCGAGCGCCAGCAGGCGATCGACGAGATCAGCGTCGCGATGAGCGAGCCGCGCTCGCTCGCGAACTTCGTCGTCGCGAAGGTGCTGTTCGCGGACGCGCCGTACGGACACAACGTGTCGGGCACGCCGGCGTCGCTCGCGAAGATCACGCGCGACGACCTCGTGAAATTTCATCGCGACGCCTACCGCCCCGGCAACGCCATCCTCGTCCTCGGCGGCGATGTCAAAGCCGACGCCGCATTCGCACTCGCGGAAAAACAATTCGGCTCGTGGCCGAAGGGAACTGCGCCTGCAGCATCGTCGAAATCATCGGCTGAAGCATCCGCGCCGCGCGTCGTCGTCATCGACATGCCCGACGCAGGACAAGCCGCAGTCGTCGTCGCGCGTCGCGGCATTCGTCGCGCCGATCCGCAATTCTTCTCCGCGATCGTCGCGAACTCCATCCTCGGCCTCGGCTACTCCTCGCGCCTCAATCAGGAGGTGCGCATCAAGCGCGGACTCAGCTACGGCGCGAGCAGCAACTTCGACACGCGCCGCGACGTCGGTCCGTTCACCGCGAGCGCACAGACGAAGAACGAATCGGCCGCCGAAGTCGCGGGCATCATCATCGATGAGATGAATCGCCTCGCCGCTACCGACGTTCCCGACGCGGAGCTCGTGCCGCGCAAGGCCGTGATCATCGGCGGCTTCGCACGCTCGCTCGAAACCAGCTCCGGCATCGCCGACCGCATCTCCGCGCTCGCGCAGTACGGCCTGCCGCTGAGCGACATCAATCGCTACATCGGCAACGTGCAGGCGATCAACGCCGAAAACGTGCGCACGTTCGCGGGGAAAAACATCAGCGGCACCGGCGCGAACGTCGTAATCGTCGGCAACGCAAAGGCCTTCCTCGAGCCGCTGAAAGCGCGATTCGAGAACGTGGAAGTGATTCCGATCAGGGAGTTGGATTTGGGAGCCGCGAGTTTGCGGGAGCGGAAGATCAAACAGTAATGTGGCGCGATCACAAACTCTGCTACGACGGGACGGCGGACTTATAGTCCGCCGCCTCGCGCAAAAACCGGCGGACTATGAGTCCGCCGTCCATTGGCGTTGCAACCTCGCGACCCGAACACGTGACCCATAGCGGCGGCATGGCCGCCGCACTCCACACATGAGTCGCAGGCCGCCCCTACTTGGTAAGCCCGCGATTCGTGACGAGATACGTCGCGAAGCTTCCCAGCCAGTGCCCGCCCTCGTAATGCTCGCCGGTCACGGCGCTGAGGCCCGCGCTGCGATGCATGCCGGCGACGTACTGGATCGACTCGATGCGCGGATCGCCTTCGGGCAGTCCGGACGCGATTCCTTCGAGCATCCACGCGCGGCTGAGATTCAGTCCGTCGAGATGCGCGAGCTTCGGATCGGAGGGATCGGTCACGACGACGGGACGCAGCCATGGCGTGCTGCCGCCGACGGCGGGAACGTGCGGGAGAAATCCGCCGAGCCACGCCGCGAACTCGACCGGCGGAAGGACGCGTCGCATCAGATCCGCTTCCGCGAGACACGGTGAAAGAAAATCTTCGCCCGACGGCTCGTACTCGAGCGGGCAGTGTTTGTCGCGGCGATAGAACTCCGTCGCGCGGCCTTTGATCATCTTCGCGAACCCGTCGCCGCCTGCGTGCGAATCGAGGGCGAGGCCGAGGGCGAAGGCGGTCTGACTGTGCTCGCCGGAGCGAACGGGGAACGAGAGCTTTGGCAGCCACACGCGCAAGCGCTCAACCGCCGCCTGCTCGAGCGGCTGAATGTTCGCGTAGAGCTCGCGGCCGAGCGGATCGTCCCACTCGTGCAATTCGCCCGAGAGCTGCAGCAGCCACGCGAGTCCGTACGGCCGCTCGAAGCTCGCGCGCCCATCCGCCTTCAGATAAGCAACCTCGGCCGCGATGTTCTCCGGAGTGATGCTGTGCTTCAGCGCATACCGCGCCTTCTGCGCGAACGGCGCGCTCGGCCACGTCTTCGCGAGACGCGCGAGCAGCCAGTGCCCGTGCACGGACGAATGCCAGTCGTAGCAGCCGAAAAACGCAGGCGTCAGCTTGCGCGGCGGCGCGACGTCCTTGTCCGAGTTGAGATTGTGCGAAATCTTGTTCGGATACTCGCGATTCACGCACGACAGAGCCAGATTCGCGAAACGCTCCGCCGCCTGCGCATCCAGATCCTGCGCCGAAACGGGCGCCGCCGCGAGCGCGAGTGCCATCGCAGCGAGAATGAGCCTGTTCATGCGCGGAGATTAGCACGCGGGTGCTTGCGCGGCAGGCGCGGGCAGCGACGCATGCAATAATCCTCGGAGATGCCGGCACTTCGGCTCGACGTTCGCGAGCTTTACGCTGCCGCAGCTGAGCCGTCTACGTAGCGCTCACCTTGACGCGTCTGAAGTACCATCCCCTTCATGGCGAACGATCGCGAACCCGCAGAAGTCATTGCGATTCCCAACCGTCGCGCAAGAAGCCGTCGGATTCCGTTGGACGGATCTCGTGAAGCGGCCATCGCGGAAGAGGTAGCGGATGCGCTGGCGGCGACTCCGGCTGAGCGAATCGAAGCGATGGTTGCCCTGCTCGATAGCGCGTATGAGTTGTGGGCGGTAAGAGGACTCGATCGTGACGAAGGACTTTGCCGATTTCCTGGAATCACTCAACA
>DATKFO010000396.1:0-3830 GCA_035544355.1 Thermoanaerobaculia bacterium | reverse complement strand
TGGTGGACGACGCGACGCCGGTGGTCGGAATGGTGTGGGAGAAGCAGAACTATTTGCTCGCAGCGCATTGCGTCGGCGAGAGTCAGTAATGCGATGAGACTCTCGTCAAGCACGTCATCGCAGAATTGCTGGAACAGAGCCGCTCGCCGAATGAAGCGTTGATCTCTGCCTTCGCTGCGCTAGCTGCCGACTACAAAGATGTGCCCGTGACGGCGCAGCAGCAGTTGTCAGCGAAACTGATTGCGGACATCCGTAGCGGAATCGATGAAGCGCCGCTGGCGATCCGAGTGCTCGGCAACGCGCGAATCACGCAGGCGCTGCCGAAGCTCGTGTCGGTGTTGAGCTGGAAGGAGTCGTTCTCTGCAACCACGGAAGCCGCGGTCGATGCAATCATCATGTTCGGGAATCTCGCGCTTCCGGAGATCAAGAAACTGGGCGAGGGCAATTATCCGGGTGGCTTGATCTCCATCTTGCAAGCGATCAATACGGGTCCTGCAGCGCGGCATCTCATCGAGATGTTCGAGGTGCGGAAGCCGGCGCGGCACTATCTCATCTCTCATGCGCTCAGCGCGATGATGCGCAGCGATCGCATCGTCGATGATCTTCTCGATCTCGAGCGGGGAGTGCTTCCTTTGGATTTGCGGCCTTTCGCTGCGGGACCTCGCAACGGCTGGAAATACGCCCGACCCGCCAGCGCCGAATTTCTGAGACTCGAGCAGTATCTTCAGTCGTGTATGTGGCTGAGAATCGACGAGCGCGATCAGGGCACGCTGCGGATCAATTTGCCGGCATTACTCAATGAAGGCAGACGACGCGATGTTTCCAGGAGCTACCGGCGATGTGGCTTCGATGACGTGCCTCGAGTCGAGCGGCTAGTCAGAGAGGTTGCCACTGCGGCGCGCCGCAACGAGATCGATCTCTGGCGTACGCTCGAACGGGCCGATACGGTGAAAGTTGTAAGCGACGTCGATGAGCGGTCGCTAGTAAGCATCCAAAGAATGGTCGTTCCTGGGTTGGTGCTGTTGCACTGGATCAATGTCCTCGATCTGTTGCTTTCCCCATCTCGAGTTTCAGGAAGTGCGACGAACGACCTGAGAACGTATGCGATGAACGTCCTTCTCCTGCTCTGGAGCGTCGCCATAACGTTCGCGGCTGTCTGGTGGCGGCGGCGAGACGGTTGGAGTCCGCAATTGCTTGGCGCCGCGTTGTCGCCCTATCCCGTCTTTCTTCGGCGCCTTCCCTCCATGATGCCGCGGAGGCCATGGTTGAGCTTTGCCCTCTTCGGTTTCCTTGCGGCCGGAGTCTTGTTCACGAGAGTGAGGCTGTCACTGTACCCAATGGAGTCCCTTGCCTTGGGGATCGCGGCCTGTGTCAGTCTGCTCGTTTTCATGGCGATCTACTACCGCGTCGTCCTCCGCACCGACCCTCTCCTCCAGCTCATCCTCCTCCATCCCGAAGGCCGCGAGTTGTTGCGCCGCGGGTAGCGGCTACAATTCCCCCGCCCGCGTGTACGAATTCGAAGAGCGCATCGGATACACATTCCAGCGACGCGACCTCCTGCGTCGCTCGCTCACTCACAAGTCGTACTCGCATGAGTCGAAGGACGACGGGGTCCGCCACAACGAAACATTCGAGTTTCTCGGCGACTCGGTGCTCGGATTCGTCATCGGCGATCTGCTCTTCGGCCATTTCCCCGAGCTCGACGAAGGCGCGCTGTCGAAGATGAAGGCGTTTCTCGTCAGCGCGTCGAGCCTCGCCGCGAAGGCGCGCCAGTACGGCATGGGCGACGTCATCCTCCTCGGCGTCGGCGAAGAAAAAACGGGCGGGCGGAAGAAAGACTCGCTGCTCGCGAACCTCTTCGAAGCCGTCATCGCCGGCGTCTACCTCGACGGCGGCATCGAGCCCGCGCGCGCGCTCATCGAGCGCATGTTCGACGAAGACATCAAGCGCATCGACGAGCAGAACCTGCTCTTCCACGACTACAAAACCGCGCTGCAGGAGCTCGCGCAGGGTAGGGGACTGCTGCTCCCCGAGTACAGCGTCGTCGACGAAGTCGGCCCCGATCACGACAAGACCTTCGTCGTCGAAGTGAAGCTCGGCAGCCTCGTCGCGCGCGGCGAAGGCTCGTCGAAGAAGGAAGCGCAGCAGGAGGCGGCGAAGCATGCGCTGGAAGAATTGAAAATTGAAAATTGAGAATTGAAAAATATGAATGTGGCACAGACACTCCTGTCTGTGCTCTCGTGGATCGTGCTGAAGAGGCACAGACAAGAGTGTCTGTGCCACATCTCCGATTTTTCAATTTCCTCCTCATCGCGCTCCTGCTGATTCCGGTCGCGCACTCGCAGCCGCGCAGCTCCAACACCGACCTCGATCGCATCCGCGCGGACATTCGCAAGCTCAAAGACCGTCTCGAAGAAGTCCGTCAGCGCACGCGCAGCGCGGAGCAGGAGCTCGAGGAAGTCGATCTCGAGCTCGACATCCGCACGCACGAGCTCGAGCTTGCGATCACCTCGGAGAAACAACTCGAAGCGGAGCAGCTCGCGATCGAGGAGCAGATCTCCGCGCTGATCCCGCGCATCGCGAAACAAAAAGACGATCTGCGCAAGCGCCTCGTCGCGCTTTACCGCCTCGGCGGTCTCAGCTACGTGCGCATGCTGCTCTCGATCGACGACACGCGCGATCCCATCGCCGCGATCTCGATGCTCAGCTACGTCGCCTCGCACGACGCGCGCGCGGTCACGCGATTCCAGACATCGCAGCGCCAGCTCGCGGAGCGGCACATCGAGCTCGCCGATCGCCGCGTGCGCGTGCGTCAGGCGCGGCTCATCGTCGAAGACCGCCGCCGCGCGATGATCGTCATGCACGAGCAGAAAGCGAAGCTCGTCGCGCGACTCCGCTCCGTCGAAACCGGCTCCGAACATCAACTCGCGGCACTCGAAGAGAAAGCGGCGCGGCTCGAGCGACTGCTTGTCGTGCTCTCGAAACAGCCCGGCTTCGTCGCGTCACTCGACATTCGCACCGTGCAGGGCGCGCTCGGCTGGCCCTGCGAGGGAAAAATCACAGAATCGTTCGGCAAGCAGCGTAACCCGAAGTTTTCTACCGTCACGAACAACAACGGGCTGAAAATTGCGGCGGCGCCCGGTACGCCGGTGCGCGCGGTGTTCCAGGGAACAGTTCTTTTTTCGCAGTGGTTCAAGGGCTATGGCAATTTGATCATCCTCGATCACGGAAATCGCGTCTTCTCTCTCTACGGCAACGTGAAGGCTCCTGCGGTCATCGTCGGCGAAAAGGTCACGACCGGCCAGACGATTGCAGGGGTGGGCGAGAGCGACGAGGCGGTGTCGGGCTATCTCTACTTCGAGATGCGCCACGACAACCATCCCGAGGATCCGCAAACTTGGTTGCGCTAAGACGAAAACATGACGAAAAGAAAAATCGCGTTTCTCACTCTCTCCGTTGCGCTGATGATCTCGCTCCTCGGCGGCGCGCTGTTCGGTCAGGCGACGCAGAAGAACAGCGTGTATCGATACCTCAGCATCTTTTCCGAGGTGTTCGATCTCGTTCGCAGCAACTACGTGGAGACCGTGCCGGCCGATCAGCTGATGGACGGCGCCTTCGCCGGCGTCACCGACGCGGTCGACGAGTTCAGCTATTACGTGCCGCCGTCGCAGATGACCGCGTACAAATCGTTCGATGACGTCGAAGACAACGGCATCGGCCTCATCGTCACGAAGCGGTTTGGTTATGCGTACGTCGTCGCATCGATCGACGGCTCGCCCGCGGCGAAAGCGGGCATCGAGCGCGGCGACTTCATCGAGAAAGTCGACGGC
>DATKFO010000395.1:0-17658 GCA_035544355.1 Thermoanaerobaculia bacterium | reverse complement strand
CAGCAGCAGCGCGCGCAACCAGTCGAGCCGCAGCGCGAACGCGAGGATCGCGAATCCCGCGACGAACGCGATGAGACAGAGAAACTGAAAGAGCGAGAGGTCGTTGTCGTAGCGCCCGCCGAAGATCGAGAAGAACGAGTACTGCAGCGGCGTCGAGAACCACTCCATGTCACGGCGGAACTCCGCGACCGCACGCAATCGCGGCGACGTCTCGGCATGCGCGCGCTGCACGTATTGCTCGCCGACGTGCACCCGCGTCGCGGGCGAATAGAAATCATCGACGCGTCCCGCTTCCTGTCCGCCGACCCAGAATTGATAGAAGTCGATGCCCGCGCTCAGCGGCCATTGATACGTGATGCGAATGGTGCCGACGATCGCGGCGATGGCGAGGACGGCAAGGATGCCGGGACGAAGAGCGCGCATGCGCGTGATTATGTGCAAGTTTAGGAGTGCGGTGGCAAAGCCACCGCTTTGGTATCTGGATCGGAAAGCGGTGGCTCCGCCGCCACCGCACTCCTAAACCACGCAAGCGCAGCGCGCACCTGTCTCTCGCGCTTCTCGATCTTCTTCACGCGCCCGACGACGTCCTCGATCAACGCCCACGTCACGTTCGACGGCTGGTAGCGATCGGGTGAGGATTCGGCGACGTGGCGACCGAGGGCGCCGAGGGCTGTGTGGTAGGGGAGCGGCTTCGCCTGGCCGTTGAGAACGAGCTCGTTGATGTAGCGCGCCACGAGCAAACCGACCGCGGACGATACGACGTAGCCTTCGACGCCGGTGATTTGTCCCGCGAAGAAAATCTGCGGATCGCGTTTCGTTTGGAACGTGTTCGTGAGATGGCGCGGGCCGTTGATGAACGTGTTGCGATGCATCGAGCCGAAGCGGGCGAACGTCGCGTTCTCGAGGCCGGGGATCATCGCGAGCACGCGCTTCTGCTCCGGCACTTTCATCTTCGTCTGGAAGCCGACGAGGTTGAAGTGCTCGTCGGAGAGATCTTCCTTGCGCAACTGCACGACCGCGTACGGACGCTCGCCCGTGACCGGATGTTCGAGTCCGACCGGCTTCATCGGACCGAAGCGCAGCGTCTCGACACCGCGCGCGGCCATCTCTTCGATCGGCAGGCAGCCGTCGAAATGCGCGGCCTTTTCGAAATCGTGCAGCGGATAGAGCTCTGCGGAAAGCAGCGCCGCGATGAACGCTTCGTACTCGGGCTGCGTCATCGCTGCGTTCAGGTAATCGCTGCCGTCGCCCTTTCCGTAGCGCGATTTCCAGTAGAGCTTCGAGAAATCGAGCGAGTCGGCAGCGAGGATCGGAGCGATGGCGTCGTAGAAATACAGGCCGTCGCGTCCGAGAAATTCATTGATCGCATCGAACAGCGGATCGCTCGTGAGCGGACCGGTGGCGACGACGAGGAAGTCATGATCGCCGCGATCGAGCGACGTCACTTCTTCGCGATGCAGCCGGATATTCGGCTCATTCGCAATCGCCTCGGTCACCGCAGCGGAGAATCGCTCGCGATCGACCGCGAACGCATCGCCCGCGGGAACGCGCGCGAGCGCGCCGCAACGAATGACGAGCGATCCGACGATCGCCATTTCCTGCTTGAGCAATCCGACGGCATTCGCCTGCGCCGACGAGCGGAACGAGTTCGAGCAAACGAGCTCCGCGAGATTCGACGTTTGATGCGCAGCGGTCGTGCGCACGGGCCGCATCTCGTAGAGATCGACCGAATGCCCGGCGCGCGCGAGCGCGAATGCGCATTCACATCCGGCAAGGCCTGCGCCGATGATCTTGATGCTGGGCATAGTTTGCAGTAGGCAGTAGGCAGTAGGCAGTGGGCAGTGGGCAGAAGAGCTGCCGGCTCGTTTCCTCTGCCAACTGCCTACTGCGAACTGCCTACTCGTTTAATTCGACGGCTCGGTGAACTGCGACGCGCCGCCGTCGCCGCGGATCTCGCCGAACTTCTGCTCGAAGAGGGCGATGTTCTGCCCGAGCGCTTCGAGCAGCTGCTTCGCGTGCAGCGGCGTCATGATCACGCGGCTGTAGATCTTCACGTCGTTGCGGCCCGGAACGATGCGCCCGAGGTCGATGACGAACTCGCTCGGGGAGTGGATGATGTTCGCGAAATTGACGTATTCACCCTGCGCAATGCTCTCGTCGAGACTGATGCGGATCTGCGGTGGCTGCTCTTCCATGGTGTCGGTACCAGACGCGGGGTAGGCCCGCCATATTCCGCTACGGGAAAGTCGGGGTTCTCCCGGTAATCGGCGCGGCATACTCCTGAAGTCGCGGGAGTGTGATGTCGACGAAATATCCCCACAACGCGGCCGCAACGAAATCCTCGGGACTGCCGACGAATCCCTTGCCGAAGATCAGCCAGCCGATCGCCACGATGAAGATGCCGTTGATTGCCGTTTGCTTCCTCGCGGCTTTCTCGCCGAGCTTCTGATTGGCAGCGGTATCGATGACGATCGGCGGCCGCGGTTCAAGGCGATGCGACGTGGTGCCGTGCCGTTCGCCGGCAGCGATCTCGGCGCGAATCACGACCGGCTCTCCAACCGACGGCCGGAAACGAAACGTGAGATCGCCGGCGGAACCGCGCTTGACGAGTTGATCGCCGGCGTACCAATCGATCGAGATCGTCGCCGCCGGAGTCGCGTCTGCCACGATCAGGTGGAGCCGCGTAATGCGGCCAATGATGGATTCGTCGTCTGCTTCGATCGTTGCGTGCATCAGGGCCGGTACATCCGTCGAACCGGCGGCATTGCTCCGCGCTTGTTCGATGGACTCGAGGAACGGCGTCGCGTCGCCGAGCGCCTTGTCCTGTCCCTTCTTCAGGGCCAGGACCTCGGCGATCGCAGTTGCAAATCTCCCTTCCGCAATCGAGGGCGGAACGTTGTTCGGGACGACGGCGGTGAGCGCGGCGACGATCGCTGCGCGCAATGCGCCGACCGCTTTTGCGAGGACATCGATGTCTTCGGCGATCGCCCGATCGACCGCGTCGGTCGAAACCGTGAGAGCGTCGAGACGAGCGCCGATGTCGCCCACGGCGCGAAGAGGATCGAGCTCCTTCTGGAGATTCGCTGCAATGTCGCGCGCGCCGCTGACGAAGTCGACCAGGAGTGCTTCGCGGAGATCGCGTGTCACGCTCGCGGCCGCAGCCAGCATGGCGCCTTCGTCGGTAGCGGATGTCACCTTCGGGACAGCCGCGGCGGCCGTCTGCACGGCGCCCAATTTTTGCGCACCCTTCACAAGGTCAGGCCAAGCACCAACATCGACAACGACGCCTCGAACGAACGTCATCCATTCCAGTCGCGCGTTGTTCAAATCTTCGGGAAGCGACTGCGAAAGCTCTTCGAGCGCTCGATCGGCTTCGCTGATCTGTCCCGCGGCGAGGTTCTTCTGTGCGTCGTCGAGCAGTCGCACGATCGCCGCTGTTTTCGCGCGCAGCGGTCCGCTCTGCGCTGCGGGATTGCCGATTGCCGTCTTCAGTTCCACGATGCGCGCGCTGCTGTTTTTCTGCGCGTCCGCGATTCGCGCGGAGATGCTTGCGGCTGCACCTTTCGCTGCAGTCGTCGCGGCAGCAAGGTCGGATTGGCTGTTGGTGACTGCGGTCTCGAGCGCGCGCGCTTCACTCTCGTACTTGATCCGAAAGTCGTCGTCGACGGTGATGCGGATGAGGCGATTCAGTTCCTTCAACTGCTCGCCGGCAGCCGCAATGGCCGCGGCGCGGAGCCGTCGTTTTTCCAACGTGATGCGCGTGTAGTGGCCGAGCAGGATACTGATCACGATCGTGATGAAGAGCCAAATCCGCGAAACGCGAGTCACGACTTCGATCGCCTGTTCGAACGGCTTGGCGAGTTGCGGAGCCGAGATCGTGAGCTTTCCGTTCGATGTACCGAGAGGAAACGACGACGTCTTCGTCAGCACGACATCCGCCTGTCTGCCCGGCGCGATCGAGGCAGGAAGTTCGAATTTCAGTTTTGCGCCGAGCGCTTTTTGATCGGTGCCGCTGAAGCTCGCGATCCAGCTCGACGCGGTTGGCGTCACGCTCTGCGCACCGCTGACCTCATGCAAAGGCCAACGCTTCGGATACCAGCAATCGATGTCGCAAAAATAGATCACGCGCTCCGTGCGCAGCGGCGTCTGAAACGCAAGCTCTGCGGCGGGCTGTGTGAGCGTCAACTCGAGCAGCGAGTCTTTGAACGCGGGTGGAGTCTGGATCGGCGCAGGAACGCGAATCTTTACGAGGTACGCACCGCTGCGCGTGAGATCTTTGTCGTTGAACGTGAGTCTCAGATACGACTGCATCTGGATTCGTACGAACGTTGCGCGAACCGCCGATGCGTTCATTTCACGGCCGCTCGTCGTAATTTGAATCACTGCAGGCGAGTCCGGTGCGAGCGTGGTCGCGAGATCGACGGGGATGTCGATCGCCTTCTGATTTCGTTCGATGACGCGATCGCGCGTGCCGGTCCACTTCACCACGTCGACGGTGTCGGCGATTCCGGGAGCCGAAACGAACAACAGCGCGCACAGCACAGTCCCGCGTTTCATGCGTTGCCTGTCTTGAGGCGTGCGAGATCCGCATCACCGTACGCGGAGAAAACGAATCCGAGAGGATTCAGCTCGTGCAGCAGCTCGCGGCGAAAGTCGAGCACAGCAACGCCCAGCGATTGATTCTTCAAGAGTGCCTCCGCAACGGAACGCGAGAATCGCCGGGCAAGTGATTCGAAGACCGTGGTTTCGGTGCCGAGCACCGCGCCGGCGCGTGCTTTCGCGAACGCGGTGACGAAGCCGTTCATCGTCAGCAGGTCTTCGCCCGCGCTGTCGCACGCCGCGAGGATGACGAGGGGATGGTGGCCGTTCCACGCATCGTCGTTTTCGACTTTCGTGAGGATGTCGTCGGCGATCAACCATCCGCCCGGAATCCGAATGCGCGGCAGGTTCAGTTCGCCGGTGACGGGACGCGTCTGATAGTGGCCGAGAACCATGACGATCGCTGGACGGTCGGCTGACCAGAGCTTCGTCAGCAGATCGGGCGGCGCGGTCAACTCCTCGACCCACTGCTGGCCGAGCTTCGCTTTGAGATCGCTTCCGAATTGCGCGGCGGTCGGCGTGTCGAGCGCAGTGACGACGAGCACGCCGTGATCGCGGATGTCGAGCTCTCGGATTGCGTTCTCCGAAGTCGCGGGACGATGCAGCGTCTGTTCGACCTGCACGCGCGTGCCCCAGAAGCCGTAGACGCAGTACGCGTCGCGATTCGGGTGGAGACACTGTTCGAGGCATTGCCTCGACGTGAATCGCGACCCGTCTGCGTTCGTTCGCTGAAAGCCCTTGCACACCTCCGCGGGCGGCGCGCCGAACACTTCCTTCGGCAGTGGAAAGTCGTAGAGGACGCTCCACGGGAAATAGAAATCCTTGTCGAAGCGAACGACCTGCACCACGTCGTCGATCGCTTTCGAAACGCCTCGCATCACGGCGGTCACCGCTTCCGAGTCATCCGCAAAAATCCTCTGCCGCAGGTCGCGGCCCTTCGTTGCGAGAGCGCGGATGGCGTTGTCGAACGCGACCTCGTCTTCGATCGCTCCTTCCGGGAAGCGCGGAAATTTCGCGTCGGGATCGATCGCGGTCGCATTGAACAATTCTGCTCGCACCTCACCGATCGCCTTCTGCATCAACAGCGGATTGATCGAAAACGAAGCGTGCGTGCCGGCGCGCTTCATCATCACTTGATGCGTTCCGTTCGGCGATTCGTTGACCGCGAAGGATGCAACCCGCGTGGTGTACTGCTCGAGCTGCGCGAAATTCGCCGTGCGTGAGAACTCGAGCGAAGCGGACGTCGGCGAATCCTGCGACCATTGCTCGTAGTCGGCGATCGTCGTCTGGAACAGGAAACTTTGGATCAGGTGATTGCGGTATGCGCCAGACTCGTCGATCGATTGCGTCGCGAGGTCGGCGTCGTAGTAGACGGCGACGCGTAACCGCGCGGGTCCTTTTGTCTCCGGTGCGACGACCGTGAATGACGCCGCTTTCGACGGCCCTTCGAGCGGAAGAATGATGCGGCGGATCGTCGGTCCAATCGCTTTGAAGTCGAGCGGGTAGAGAACGATGTGGAGCAGGTGCCCCCGGCTCCCCTCCTCGGGCGGTGGAAGAAGTGGATCGATCGAGGGAACCTCGCCTCTCATGAGACTCGCGCTCGAGCGCAGGCCGATGCGGACGTTCACGCGATAGCGGTTCCCGGCCGCGAGCACATCATTTGCTTCCACGTAGAGCGGGCGCCCGCTGCGCGGATCCGTTCGCAACAGTGTGATGTCCACCCTGCGGGGAGCACCGGGAACGAAATGTTCGGTAGCGCGGAAGTCCGCGAGCCACGCGCGGAACTGCAACAGCGACTCGCGGACGCGAGACATTGGAACGAGAGCGTCGCTTTCCTGACCGAAGTCAAGGCGAAGCAGTGACCCCGGCTGGATAGGGATCAGCGTATCGTGGCGTTTCCTGAGATGCGATGGAAGCTGTGATTCCAACGTCGCGATCTCGTTCTCGAGCTCCTGCATCGCGTGAAACATCCTCAGCTGCTGGACCGAGGCTGGGTCGGCGATGAGATAGGCGTCCGTCGGCGGGGACTCGCGAAATGCGGATTTGAGCATCTCGGGCAGCGGCTGATCGTGAATCAACGCGTACACGATCTTCTTGATGAACGTCGGAGAGATTGCGTCGATGGGATCGCGAATGACGAGACACGAGCTTTCGGCGAGCGCGTGATCGTCGAGTGCCGGCTCGAATCCGCATGCGATGACGAGCCGCGGCCTGCGTTCGGGTTCGATGATGAACAACGCTTGCAACTCATTCCAGTGATCGAGCAGAAGCACGTCCGGCAATTCGCCGGGCGGTGGATCGAACACGCTCACGGGTTCGAACTGGAGTCCGAACTTGGAGACGATCGGATCGTTGCTGATCCACTCGCGCTGCCGCACCTCATCGAGAAGCGCGAACGTTTCCGGCGACGTCGCGCCGATCCGAAGCGGCAATGTGAACAACGGTCTCTGGGGATATTCGCGATTCGGCAGAACGACGGTCTGGAACGCATTCGGATCGATGTTGAACGCGCTCGCGAGCGCATCTGCCGCAATCGCCGTGACGTCGGCTGCCGGTCGATCGATCGCCGAGTCGTCGATGGAGACGAAGATGGCGAGAGGAACGACGCCGGTGCTGTGCGGTCCGGTCTGATACGGCATCGCTGCAAGTGTTGCCGCGAGCGTGGTTCTCAACTCCGCGGGGAGGAATCCGAAAACGCCGGGGAATCGTGTCGTGCCCGCAACACGCTCCGTCGCACAATCACGCTCAATGCAGTCCTGGTCGACGGAATCGAATGCGATTCCTGCCGCGTCGTGACGCGCGAGAAGAATCACATACCGCTCGAGGAGATCGGTGCGCATGCGTAGTTCGCCTCACTTGGAGAAGAGTGCGGCGATTCTGTCGCATGTGTGGAGGGCCAGCAAATCAGAATTCCCGAGCTCACGGATAGTTCGAGTTGGAGCACATCGGTCCGAGGTCGAAGTGTTGGATGTGCGGGCTGGGCTCGCACATCGGCGGCGGCGCGACCTGGGGCATGTACAGCTTCGGCTCCTGCTGGAGAATCGGAGAAGCCACGATGTCGTAGTTGAGCAGGTAGTCCCACTTGTCGTCGACGCCGTGCGCGGCGACGTTCGTGATGAGGACTTTGTCGCCGTCCGCGAGCGGGATCCAATCGGGCTCGCGTCCATCCCAATACGTCAGGAGCAACCCGGTTTCGTCGCCGATGCCGAATTCGAGTCGCGCGGCGATCGCGCCGCCTTTCGTGGCCGTGCAGGCGCAGAGCGTGCCGGCGTCGATGTCGAAGTACGCCGCGGCCGGCGATCGTTGGTCGTAGGCGACGCCGGTATTGAGCGGGGGCGTGAGCGCGCCGGGCTCCTTGAGATGCGGGATCGCCTCCCACGTTCCGTCGTATTGGAGTTCTTCGCTCGTGCCGTTCACGATCGTCAGCGACACGCCGGTCAGAAACTCGCTGTCGCCGTTCGGGCGGATGAGTGCGGGGCGATGCTGCTCGACCAGATGGCTGCCACGATTCGGCGTCGAGTTCGAGAGCATCACCACGCGATGCGGCACGCCGATGCCGGGCGCGGTCACGTGCTGCAGGTGGACGCAGAGTCCGACGAAACGGATGGAAGCCTGGGCCATGATTCACCTCCCGATGCAAATGGTTCTGAGCGCGATCGAGCGCCACGCGGGCAATCGGCCGCTCGCGATGGCGTCGCGTTGGACGCGGCGCACGGCTTCCGCGGGCGACGCGCCCGCAGCGAGCTCGCGATGAATGGAGAGAAACATCTCGCGTGCGTCTTCGTCGGCGATCGGCGTGAGCGTGCCGATCGCCCAGCCCGCGCCCGCGGCGAGGAACGCGCCGCCGATGCTCATCGAGCGCACGTACGGCACCGCGTTCTCGCGCAGCGTTTCGCAGCCGGCGAGGACGAACACGTTGCGGCGATGCAACGGCGTCGCGGCGATCGATGCCCACGACACGCGCTCGCCGGCAGCGAGGAGCAGCGCGCTGTCGTCGCTTCCGCGTGCGGTGTGGCCTGCGATGTGGACGACGTCGCTGTCGGTCGCGGCGTCGCGAATCGCGCGGAATGTCGCGGATTCCGTCGGAATCACGCGGCCCGCGCGATACATGCGCGTAATCGCTTCCGGCTCGTTCTCCGACGCGGGAAGGCGTTCGTTTCCCGTCGGAAGCGCGACGGCGACAACCGAGTGCTGGGCGTTGTCGGTGATCGCTTCGAGTGCTTTCGTGTTTGGCGCCGATGCGACGGCGATCTGCTCGACGAGATACGTGCGTCGCTGTTCGTCGTAAAGCGCAGCGAAGGGAACGCGTGCGAGTCGTGCGTCGGGAACGATGATGAGCTCGCGCGATCGCGCGATCGCCGGCCACGAGGGACGGATCAGCAAATCGAAGCATGGAGTGCGGCGGCCATGCCGCCGCTTTGGGTCTCGCGTTTCGGACTGCGAGGTTGCAACGTCACGCGGTTGCGCGGCGAACCCATGACCCAAAGCGGCGGCGTGGCCGCCGCACTCCATATCGAGCTCGTCGCGTTGGGCTTCCGTGCGTGTGACGAACACGTCGTCCGCGGAGACTGCGAACGCGATCACTTCGTTGCGCAGCGCGACCAGACGAAGCACGGTCGTTGCGGAGCCGCGGAGTTTGTGCTGCAACTCATCGAGCGCGTTGCGATCCGCTCGTTCGGCGTATGCGAACGCGCGGCGCGTGTCGCTGCGATCGAGGCTGAGGCGGATCGCTTCGTCGTATAGCGATTCGCCGGCGTCGAGCACGGTGTCGCGCATCGCTGCGATGCCGCGATCGAGATCCGCCTGCGCTTCGTCGTCGTTGCCGCGTTGCCGCCACGCGCGTGCGCGATAGAGATACGGCGCGGGCAGATAGGTTGCGAGCTCGTGATCGCGATAGAAGTCGATTGCAGCCGTGAGCGGCTCGATCGCGTTGCGCGCTGCGCCGTCGGCAACGCGCGCATCGGCGATTGCACGTTCGCGCAGCGCGCGATCGTTCACGCGCATCGCGGCTGCGAGCGCTTCGGCAGCAAGCTGCTCCGCCGACGCGCGATCGCCGTCTTCCTGTGATGCGAGCGCGCTGCGCACGAGCGCATCGGAGATCATGAAATCGTTGCGCGCCGCGCGAGCTTCGGCGACTTCGACCGCGAGCAATGAACGCGCGGTTTCGAATCGTCCCGCGCGCGATTCCATCCGCGCCGCGGAGCTGATCGCAACGGCGAGACGATTACCGCGGCCCTCGAGGCTCAGATCTCCGAAGGCGCGCACGCGTGCGGTCCATGCGTCGTCGAAGCGTCCGACCGAGACGAGCGCAGTCGCGAGCATCGAGCGGATGAACGCGAGGTTGCTTCGCTCGCCGAGTTGCGCGAACAGTTGTTCCGCGTCGCGGAGTTGCGCGAGTGCGGCGCCCCAGTCGTTGTCGATCTGGTCGCACAGCGCGAGCTCCCACTTCGTCTGCGCGCGAATCGCGAGGTACCGCGGATGCGCGCTCAATTCGCGCAGCAGCGCCTCGAGCTCGCCGCGCGCTGCGCTGTCGTGGCGATCGAAGTGAATGCACGCGACGAAGTAGCGCGCGACGAACGCCATCGGACTCTTCGCGGTTTCGAAATCGCGCGCAGCCGCACGCAGATCGCGCTCGGCATCGTCGAGTTGCAGACGTGCGTACGCGATGCGGCCGTTTCGATACGTAGCGTGCGCGTGGGCGAGCAACTTCGAATCGCCGTGATCGATCGCAGCGACTGCATCGCGAAGCAGCGCTTCGCCGGATGATGCCGCGAGTGCGTTGCCGACCGTGCGTGCATCGCGGAGGAAACGCTCCGCTCCAGTCTCAGCCCAGAATCCAAGCAACTCCGATTCGGCGTGCGTGCGCGATTGCTGCGGGAACTTGCGAACGACGTCGACGCTGACGTGCTCGAGCTCGCGCTTGAATTGCGAATCCGACGTCGCGACAGGAAGTTTCGCGAGACGGCGACGCGCTTCGTCCGCCCACGGCGACGACGAATCGACGGCGAGAGATTGCTCCCACGCGCGGCGCGCTTCGGGGATCATGCCGAGGCGTTCGAGGATCAGCGCGCGATTGAACAGCGCTTCGGGGAGGCGCGGCTCGATCCGCAATGCGCGATCGACGGCAGCCAGCGCCTCGGCGAAAAGCGAAGCGCGATCGAGCGTAAGCGCAGCGGCGTAACGCGCGGCCGCGAGATCGTTCGCGATGTGTGCGTTGTTCGGTGCGGCATCGCTCGCGATGCGAAGGCGCTCGACCGCTTTCATCGGATCGTCGGCGAGCAGAATCGCGACGCCTGCAACGTGCTGCGCACTCGATGACGAATCGCGTTGCGCGCGTTCGATTGCATCCGCTGCTGCGCCGCCGAGTCGCAAACGTTCTGCATCGGTGACGCCGCTCGCGCGCATCGGTCCGCGATACGGCGCGTATCCGAATCCGCCGCTGAGGCGCGGCTCGACGAGACGCACATCGCGCGGCGCTAGCGCGACGAGGTTCTCGATCGCGGGCTCGCGCTTTCCGAACCAGTCACGAATCGCGACGATGCTCACCGCGAGCAGCGCGACCGCCGCGGCCGCGAGCCACCACACCGGCGCGGAGCTCGTCCGTTTCGATTGCGCGGGGCGCTCCAGCGCCCATGCCGCGTTCGCTGTTTCGAGTGCGTCCATACAGGTTCTGCAGTGCTCCACGTGTTCGAGAACCGATTCGAGTTGGGCGGCGTCGAGCCGGCCTTCCGCGAGTGCGGCGATCGTTTCGGCGCCGGGACAATGGAGCAGCGCTTCGTTCTTACTCACGTCTGCTCCTCCCCGTTGGTCTGGCACGCCGCGTCGTTTTTCCCATTTGCGAGTCCGAAGTCGAGCGCCACGCTCGCAGAGCCGATGAGATCCTCTGCGGATCCGGCGTCGATGTCCGCATCCGTGAGCGCGCGGCGCAGCAGCATCAGAATCTGCTCGAGGCGCCGGTACAGCGGGCGTTGCGGAATCTGCAGGATGCGCGCGACGTCGGCGATGCTCATCTTCCGCACGAAATGCAATCGCACGAGCATGCGATCTTTCACCGGCAGCGTTTCGATCGTGTTGCGAATGACGCTGTTCGCGCGATTGGAGAGCTCGTGCAGTTCATACGCGTCGGCGCGCTCGGAAGCCGCGGCGTCGAGCTCCTCATGCATCTCGACGAGCTGCGGACGCCGCATCCGCTGCGGCAAGCGCGCAGCAATCGCCGCAACATCCGCCGCAGGTAATTTCGAAATCTCCGCGACCTCGGCGATCGAGAGCTCGTCGCGATGCAGCAGCGTCTCGATCATCACGCCCGCATCACCGATGCGCTTCGCCTCCGATGACGGACGCCATCGCCCGAGTGTGCGGAAGCGCTCGTCGGCGAGCATGCGCTGAATGATGACGGTGAGATACGTCGCCAGCGACGAGCGCCCTTCCCACGCGCGCAGCACCGCGTAATCGTTCTCGACGAGCGCGAGCTTCACCGAGGAGTCGAAGTCGTCGACATCCGCGCCGACTACGCGAGCGCGCTGACAAACGAACCTCACGAGTCGTTCGACCAATGGCAGGTTCGCGCGAAGCAGATCCTGCGTATTCATTGTTTCGGGAACCCTGCGAAGCGGATTTCAGGATAGCGGAAAAAATTTTCGGCACGATGGAAAAGCGTGTGCGCGCGCCAGACAACCGGCCAAAGCGAAAAGCGAGGAGACGACATCATGAAACAGCGCGCATTGAACAGCGAACCCGCGGCCAGGCCCGACCGCCTCTATCAGGGATACGACACCATCGCCGATGCGGGACGATCATCCGCACTCACACCCGGTGGTCCCGATTCATCGTCAGACGGCGTGTTCAACGAAGTGGCGAACATTTTCATCGGCGCCGATTCGGTCATGCAGGCGATGGGTATCGCGGCATCGGAATCGAGTCTGTTTGATTTCGGAGCGGAGGACGCTCGCGTGGCGTTCGTGCAGAACTTCGGCCTCACGGAGCTCAGCGTCACGGTGCTGGTCCACGCAAATCTCCGCGCGACGAAGGAAGCGAACCTCAATCCCCCGACGCTCACGGCAGGTCCGCCATCCGACCTGCAGAAGTTCTTCGCGGCCTATGGCGACTCGTACGTCAACTACGTCGAGCAGGGCTCGTGGTACTGCGCGATGTACGTGTTCTACGCGGTCTCGGAGGACGAGCAGACTTCTGTCGTCGGACAGCTCGCCGGTCTCGGCATCACCGAGGAGGGACTGCTCAGTGGATCGGCGCAGTTCAATCTCTCGCAGTGCCAGCAGAAGATCGCCACCTCCAGCACGTTCAATCAAACGCTCCTCGGCTTCGCGAATCCGCAGACTCCGGACGAGGGAGGCATCCTCGAATTTGCGAACACGCAATTCGCGAAGCTCGTCGCCGACCTGCCCGTCACGTTCACGTACAAGACGACCGGGTACGAGCGCGTCCCGCAAATGCCGGCCTCATTCCAGTCCGTCGTGACGTCCCGCAATCTCTTCACCGGACAAGGGCCCACCGCGGGTCTCGGCGCGAACTACGCGAGCCTGACGGACGCCGCGAACGCGATCGATCATCTGAAGACGGTGTATCAAACCTACGGCGTTGCCCTGAGCAACGATCCGACGCTCGTGTCGCGCGCCGCGCAAATCGAAACCGATCGCATCGCGCTCTACGACGTGATCGCCGCGATGGAGATCGACCCAACGCAAACGTACGCGGCACCGAGCGCGCCGAGTCTTCAGTACGGACTTCCTTCGCTCCAGCTCACGACGCACGTGTCGCCGTTCTGGGGTGGACCCGGCGGCAGCCCGTGGCAGGATGCGGACGCAACGAGCGTCGGCACTGCGCCCGCGTTGAGCTCCGTGTCCGTCTGGGGAATCAATCACGTGCACCAGATCTCGTCGACGTTCGTGACGCAGGGCGCGAAGGTCCCGCAGACGCACGTGTACACGCACGGCGGCGGCGACGGAAAACCCGGAGGAGAGGCCACGCTGAGTCTGCAGCTTCCGAGCGACGGCGTGGAGCTCATCAACTCGATCTCCGTGTTCACGAGTTGGGACAGCTCGCAGCGCGTGAACGCGATTCAGCAGCTCAACATCGGAACGACGCTCGGCAAAACGCTGATGTGGCCGGGCAGCATCACGCCGGGACAACCTCCCGGCGACGGGTGGGGAGTCTGGACTCCGGGTCCGAACGAAGTCTTCGTCGGCTTCAACGGCCGCAGCGGATACGTCATGGACTCGCTCGGTGTGATCTCGGCAACGATCCTGCCCGCGGCGTGGAGCGGATCACAGCCCGCCGCCGAACGCGATCGCGTGCGCCCGCGCAGGAGCGGTACTTCGCGTCGACGCGCGCAAGTCAACGCGTGATGAGAAAGGCCGCCGGTGACGGCGGCCTTTCGTGTTCATCAGTGAACCTTCGCGCGAAGATCGGTGACGTCTTCGTCGTGAATGAACGAGACGCCTGCGATCGGATCGGGGAACTGGTACGTGGGTAAGGGAGCGCCGAGGGTGGTGAGCGCTTGCTCGAGCTGATCGCGCATCTCGTTCATGTGCGATGCGCGGATCACGACGCCCGGCGCGATCGACTGCGACCACGTGCCGGTTGCGAGATTCGCGGCGAAGCGCACGTAATCGATGCCCTGGCGCAGCTCGGTGAATTGCTGACTCAGAACTGCGCTGCCGGACGTCGGAGTCGTCAACCAGTTGATCGTCGTCGCGACGTCGTTGTTGCTCGTCGCACCCGGGCCCGGACCCACGGCGTTGATGCGATAGATGAACGTGACGTTCGCCGTCAAACCGGAATCGGTCGCGCTGGTGTTGGTCGTGCTGGTGAGAAACGCCATATTCGACAGCTTCGTGCCGCGGAGGATGTCGTAGCGCGTCACCATCATGTTCGACGCCGGCGTCCAGCTCAGGTTCACGTTCTGCGTCGCGGACGGATTCGTCTGCGCGCTCAAGACCGGCGCGATCGGCGATCCGCTGTTGACGAGATCCGCGTTGAGAATCGCGAGCGCGAAGTCCTGCTCGAAGGTGCCGGCGTTGCCGTCGGTGTCGCCGGCGAGCTGCCACGCTTTGACCGAGATCTCGAACTCGTCATTCGCAGCCATGAAGAGCCGGAAGTACTCGACGTTGTTGATGTTGTCGAGCGCGGGCGGCGTCGTGAACGCAGTGGATTCTTCGCCGTTCGCTTCCGTCGTCACCGCGAGCCGATTGCCGGCGTACATCTGCGTCGGATTGCTCGTGCGGCGCACTTCGAGATTGAGATCGTTGACGAGTGGATTCGTGACGAACGCGGTGGCCGCGGTGTCGGTCCACGTCAGTACGACCTTCACCGGCTTCGTCGCTTCGCGCGCGCGCAATCGCACGCGGAAGACTTGTCCGGTGTCGGTGAAGAGACGCGTCGACGATTGATCGAACGTCACCGGTTTCACGGCCCCGGTGAGGATGTCTTCGAATGACAATCGTCCGAATCCCTGCTGCTGGCTCGGCACGGGACCGATCGGGTTGATCGTCGGCGTGTGCGTGCGGTCTTCGCCGCCACGAACGCTGCGAGCACCGGCGATGAGCACGGCCTTCGTGAGCGCCGGGCTGATGTCGGTCGGCGTGTTGCCGAGGTAGCGCTTCACGATCAATGCGGCGCCGGCGCCGACGGGCGCGGAGAAGCTCGTACCGGGCGCTCCGCTGTATTCGATGTGTCCGAGAAATGCGCCGAGACAGTAGACCGATGGATTCGGCCAGAGCGTGGACGTGTGCGCGGACACGATCTGCGACGCGGGAGCCATGACATCGGGCTTGAGGTACGTAGGCGTCGTCGCGTTCGGGAGGATCGTGCCGACGCGCGAGATCGCCATGATGTTGCGGAAGCTGTCGGCACGCGTGTCGCCGCACGGCGGCGTTTCGGGACGGTAGTTCTCCACGCCGCCGACGGCGAGCACGTTCTTCGCCGTCGCGCCGGGAAGCGTCAGGTACTTCGTGCCCAGATTCTGGTTGCCCTGATTCGTATTGCCCGATGAGATCGTGAAGAGAATCGGAACGCGCGCGGCGCTCAGCGATCCGTCGCTGTCACGCGCGGCGATGTCGTAGTCGCGCGAGATGGTCGAGTACGTTCCGGCCTGGGCAAGACTGTACTGATTCCATGAGTGATTCTGCACCGCGACGCCGGCGTTGGTCGCGTCACGCGCCCACTCGAAGAGTTTATCGGTCTGGATGCCGCCGCTGCCGCTCGCTCGAAAAATCTTCGTCATGAAGATGCCGGCGGTCGGCACGACGCCGCTGCCGAGGTTGAAGCCGAGCGAGTCGGTGAAGTTGTAGGCGCCGTTGCCCGCAGCCATGCCCGAGGTGAGCGTTCCGTGTCCCGCGGCATCGCACACCAGGAAGGCTCCGCACTGCGGATCATCGGGAGGGCTGTAGAACGTGCCGCCGAAGTATTTCCGGCCGGCGAGATCAGAGTGACCTCCGAATTGCTGGCCGTTGTCGAGTCCTGTGTCGGCGAGGCCGACTTTCCACGACGTCGAGGGCATCGACGAGCAGTTCGGGCATCGCGAAAGGACCCAGCTCCAGTACTGCCCGGGATTCGTCGGCTGTGTTCCGGCGGCGTTGACGTTCGCCGTGAGCGACATGATCTGCCGCTCGTCGGACAGCGCGCCGGTCGGCCGCGGACTCACCGAGATCACCATCCCGTTCCGCAACAACTCCTCGGCAGCCGCATCGCTCATCCGCGCATACACGCGCGTGTCATCCGCGCTGCGCGTGACTTCGACTTCTCCCTGCGCGGCATCCTGAATCGCCGCGATCGCAGTCTCGCCGTCATCGCCCGGCGGCAGCTCGAACAAGTGATCGTGCAGCTCGCTGCCGCCTGCGAAGAACGCCGCCTTCTGATACGGATGAAAGAAATCGAGCCACTGGACGTACGACAGCTTCTGCGTCGACGCGACGAGGTCGGACGAGCCGATGACGAGATAGCCGTTGTTCGGGATGTAGCGCGAAAGCGTCCATCCGAGCTGCTCGAGCTCCGCCACCCACTCCTTGCGAATCGGAGCGGTAAATTGCAGGACGAACAGACCGCGCGCGTCCTTCGGATACTCAGCGACGAGTTTCTCCTCGGGCGCACCCGCGATGCCGGCGCGAGCGTCGACCGCGGCACCGGGGAGTTGCAGCACGTCGAGATCGTCGCGCACGCGCACGTTCACGTTGCGCGCATTCGCATAGGCGGTGATGCTCGCGATCGTTTGTTGCGGTGCGTATCCGATCGCATACGAACCGTATTCTGCGATGAGCTCCGCGCCGAAATTTGTGAGCAGTTCCGGATCGAACGCGGCGTTACGCCCATCGGCGTGCGTGAGCTCGATCTTCGTCCAATTCTGTTTCGCCGTCGCGCCGTGCAGCGCGATCGGAATCAGGAGCAACCACGCGAGTAGAGTTTTTCTCAGCGTCATGATCAGCCTCCTTCGGAATCGACGTGTGGGTCACTGGAGGCTGAGGAGAACGAGCACTTCGCCCTCGCCGCTCTGCAGCGCTTCGAGTGCTTTGCCGACGATCGTTCCGGGGCGATGAATGAGCGTGCCGCCAACGTCGATCGGTTGTGAGCGCATGGCCATTCCGGGCTTGTCGCTGGTGACGAGCAGATCGCCGACGCGAATCGGTGCGGACGTCGCGTCGACTTTCACGCGAACGCGGCCCGTCGTTGCGATCTGTTCCTTCTCATCGCCAGCCACACCAAGCAGGATTCCCGGTTGCGCGGAGACGACGCCGACGACCATCGTGTCGTAGCGCTTGCTCGACTTCAGCACGGAGTTGCCGATCGCGGTGTCGAGCACGACGACGGTTCCGGGCGCGAGGTCTTCGCGCGATGGCACCCACTCCGCGACGTCCTGATACGTCGCTTGAATGCTCGTGCCGGTGAGCTGTCCGTCGACGCGCGCATTGCCGACGACGTGCAGTTGATAGCCGGGTGTCGCCGTTCCGATGCCGACCTTTCCGGCGAAGTAGTTCGTATCGTTCGCGCCGTTCTGGTAGATGCCGTAGCCGGTCGTGGCCTGCACGTCCTGCAGATAGAGCGCGAAGC
>DATKFO010000394.1:0-2108 GCA_035544355.1 Thermoanaerobaculia bacterium | reverse complement strand
AATGACGATTGATCGCGCCGATCGCGAAATACGCGAGCGTCGGCGGCAGCGCGACGACGATCGCAGACGTCACGCTCGGCATCATCGCCAGCACCGCAACCGGCGTGAGCACGACCGCCGCCCAGCGCACGGAGATCAGCGCGGCGTTGATCAGCGCCGCGACGATGAGCAAGGATCTGCGCGTGCGTCCGTGGATGAGACACAGGATCCACCACGGCATCCCCGCCCAGAAGATGACGTCGGTCGTGCCGCCGCGCGGAATGATTCCGCCGCACGCGAGCACGAGGAGAATCGTAAAGAGAATCCTCAACCATCGATGGTCGATGTTGGGAATCGCGAGCAGCAGCCATCCGAAGAGTCCGACGACGAGCGCAACGGCGTTCACGATCTTCACTGCGCGATCGACGTCGAAACCGACGCGCAACATCGTCGAGATCAGCAGCGGATATCCGGGCGGGAAGTAGACGAGCCGCTCGAAGCGAATGCGCGTGAGATCGCGTGCATCGGCGAACTGCACGCTGAGCCCGTCGCCGCGCGCGTGGTTGATCGCGGCCTGCAGCATCGTCCCCTGATCGGGCAACGGCCGCAGCGGCTGCGTGAAAAAGTGCAGCGACAGCAGCACCGCGAGTGCGATCGCGATCAGAACGTGAAGAAGGACGCGCGCTCTCATCTCGTCACGATTGCCGTCAATGACAAGCCGAACGGCGGCGGAATCAGCCGCTCGAGCGGGCGAAGCAGCGGAATTGCCGCATTCATCAATCCGAACTCGCCCGATCCGTGAATCGAGCGGCGCAGCAGTTTGTACTTCACCCACCAGCCGAACGCGCCGAGGGCGTTGAAGTAGCGCACGCGGAAATTCTCGAATCCCGCGCGGCGCAGCGCATCTTCGAACGACGCGCGCGTGTAGCGGCGGAAGTGTCCGTCGAGCCGGTCGTACTCGCCGTACAGCGACGGATGCGCGGGCACGAGCAGCGCCGCGTGTCCGCCGGGCGTGAGGATCTCGCGCATCGCGCGCAGCGCCGCGACGTCATCTTCGATGTGCTCGAGCACGTTGAGCGACACGATCGTGTCGAAGCGCATCGCGCGCAACGCATCGACCGGCGCCTGCGCGAAGTCGTGTCGCAAAAACCGGTGCTGCGGGAATCGCTTCGCCGCGTAATCGAGCACGTCCTGCTCGACGTCGATGCCGCAGATGAATTCGCGGTGGCCGAGGAGCTCGATGATGCTGCCGACGCCGCATCCGACTTCGAGCACGCGTTGACCGATCACCGGAAGGAACCGTTCGAGTTGCCACTGCAAATACGGGCGGCTCAGCTGGTCGAAGTGCACGTAGCGCGCGACGCGGCTGGTTAGCAACTCGTCCGTCATTTGCGAAACAGCCCGAGGATGCTGAGGAAGAAACTGCTGAAGATCGTTTGCGCGCCGAGCGTCATCATCACGACCGCCGGAATCACCTGCCGCATCGTCTCGCGCGGATTGAGCGCGCCGAACGCGACTTCGCGCCAGCTCCACGCGGCGGACGCGAAGAGCGCGAAGCCCGCGAGGAACACGATGCCGCCGAACACGAGCCCCGCTTCGAGCGTCGAGTAGCGCGCGAAACTGTGCAACGCCGTGTTCGGCGGATGCAGTCCCTGCGTGATCGCGAAGATTTTCGTGAAGATCGCGAAGATCACGAGTTGGTATCCGAGGAGCGTGACGAAGCCGGAGAAGAGGAGCGAGTGGATGTCGAGGACAGCGTTGCCGATCGTGATCGGTCCGAACGTCAGCATGCCGCCGAACACGAGTCCCGCGACGAAGAGCACGAGCCCCGGATAGAAGAAAAGCCAGCGCGGACTGAGCAGCAGCATGAAACGCAGATGCCGCCAGCCGTCGCGCCAGCTCCGCAAATGCGGAGGCCGCGACCGCCCGTCGCGATGCAAAACGATCGGCACCTCGGCGATGCGCATGCTCTTCAGCGACGCCTTGATGACCATCTCGCTGGCGAACTCCATCCCGGTCGTGCGCAGCGACATCCGCTCGTACGCATCGCGCGTGAAACCGCGCAGGCCGCAATGAAAATCGCGCGCGGGCGCGCGGAAGAACAGGCGGCCGATCGTGGTCAGCGCCGG
>DATKFO010000393.1:0-5787 GCA_035544355.1 Thermoanaerobaculia bacterium | reverse complement strand
AACCAGCAGTACGAGATGACGTTGCGCGATGTCCTCATCGGCGACGGCACCGTCCCCGAGATCACGCTCACGCCGGTCGGAACGCCGTTCGTGATCAACGCCGGCGACTCGATCCGCGGCATCCACGCATTCGACACGCTGAAGCTGCGCAACACGAGGCTGTTGTCGTACGACAAGCTCACGTGGACAACGAAGGACGCGGACGTTCCGTCGACGATCGTCAACAACGCCAGCGCTCCGTCCATCGATCTCTCGAAGATCTCGATCGTGAGCAACGCGACGAGCGACTCCGTCGTCGGCGTTGCGAACGCAGTCGTCGATTCCGACAAACCGGTCAAGCTCACGATCACGAACACGAACAGCGGCGCGACGTTCCCCGGCAACGCGGCGAACGACGGATCGTTCTCGATCACCGTCGGCGGCCAGCCGGGCGATCACTTCACGCTCACCGCGACCGACTCGCACACGTTGCCGCTGACGAACGGCCCGGTCGACATCACGTCGGTCATCAACGAAACGAACGGCGTCGCTTCGTTGACGCTCATGCCGACCACCCTCATCGCAGGCAACACCGCCACCGGCACCATCACTCTCATCGCGCCCGCGCGCGCGGGCGGCATTACCGTGAGCCTCAGCAGCACGAGTCCGTCAGCGACTGTGCCGGGGACTCTCTCGATCGCAGCGGGCGTGACGACGTCACAATTCACGATCACCGCTCCGGGCAATGCTGCCAGTGCAACCGCGGACATCACCGCGGCGTTCGGCATCGCGGCGAAGACGGTGTCGTTGACGGTCCTTCCCGCGGGCTCGTACACCACGACCGTGAGCGGACGCGTCATCGATGAGCGCCGCCTCGGCGTCGCAGGCGCGACCGTCACGTGCAACAGCAGCACAGCAACGTCCGCGAGCAACGGCACGTTCTCGATCGCGAACCTTCCGGTCACCGCGTCGACGATCGCATGCTCGGCGTCGGTGACGCTCCCCGATGCGACGACCATGTCCGGCAATTCGGCGACCGCCGGCACCGCGCCGAACGGCACGACGAACATCGGCGACATCACCGTCAAGCCGGCCGTCACCGTCACGCAGATCAGCAAGAGTGCGTGGGGCGTCGACGGAGGCTTCAACGCGCGCATCCTTGCGCGCGAAGGCAACCGTCTCGTCGTCGGCACGCGCACGTCTTCCGATCGCATCACGATTCTCGACGTCAGCAATCCTGCTGCGCCGGCATTCGTGCGGACGGTCTCCGCGGGCAACGGTGAGATCTACGACATCGACATCGCGAACGGCTGGGCGTTCATCGCCTCATACGACCTCTGCGCGATCGACATCACCAGCACGACGTCATCGAAGATTTGCTCCAGCCTCGGCAACGGCGAGCTCTCCGTCGTCACGATGAACGGCTACGCCTTCGCGTCGACGAACCACGGAGACGGACACATTCGCATGTACGACGTGGCTTACCCGCCGGCTCCGAAGCTCGTGCAGGAAGCCGGTTTCGTCACCGGTGCCGGCTATGTGCAGTTCGAAGACATGCTCGCGCTGCCGAGCGGCTATGTCGTCGCGATCGCCACGCAGGGATCGCACGACGTCGTCGTGATCGACGTGCGCCAGCCCAACTACTGGGCGAAGGTTGCCGATCTCGACATCCCGAATTTCACAGCGTTCCGCGGACGGATGTCCGGCAACACGCTCTACCTCGGCGGCAATACCTCAGAAGTCGTGGCCGTCGATCTGACCAACCCGGCGTCGCCGCAGGTGCTCAGCCGCACGACCACCAGCGGGCTCGTCGACGAGACCGTCGTCGTCGGCAACGAAGTGTTCGGCGCTGCGACGACCGGAGGACTCGCGGAGATCGACGTCACCAGTCCGTCCGCGCCGTTCGTCGTGAAGACCATTCCGATCGCCGGCGGCCCCGCGCGCGACGTGCAGTTCCTCGCCAACTACGCGTACGTCGCGAACGACGCCGGTCTCGCCGTCGTGAAGCTTCCGGTCGCGCCGCAGGTCGACGCGAGCCGCATCAAGCTCTCGCGCGACACCGTCAACGGCATCGCGACCGGATCTGCGACCGCCGCGACCGGCGCGGCTCCGATCACATTGACGCTCACGAACGCCACGACCGGCGCAACGTTGCCGGGTGTGAGCGTCGCCGCGAACGGCAGCTTCACCGCGTCGATTCCGGCGGCACCGAGCGATCGTCTCACCGTCACCGCGTTCGACGTCGCCGGCCGCAGCAGCGGAGCGATCGACGCCGGCACCGTGCCGTTCGGTACGGCACCGATCTACAACCCGCTCGGCGTCGAGCAGAACTACCGCTCGCGCAGCGTCGAGACGGACGGAAGCTGGATCGCCGTCGCGAGGTGGGGCGAAGAAAGCAACGTGGCGTCCGAGTGGCTCTGCGTGTTCGACATGGCCGCGAATCCGGCGAACCCCACGTACAAGTACTGCCTGCGTGGAGCCGTGGGCGAGGCGTACGACTACCAGATCGTCAACGGCTGGGCGTACGTCGCCAGCTGGGATTTCTGCACCGTCAACCTCACGAGTGCGTCGTCGCCGAAAAACTGCGTCGGCATGAGCCTCGGCGATGTCTCCGTTGCCGTCACCGGCGGCTACGCCTTCGTCGGCGAGAACTCGGGCGACGGCCGCGTGCGCGTCTACAACGTCACCAATCCCGCGTCGCCGTCGTACGTGCGCGAGCAGACGTTGCTTGCGGCGAGCCAGGGCGATTTTTACGATCTCATCCCCTTCGGCGCGAACAACATCATCGCCATTCAGCCGGGCACGCACGACGTCGTCATCTTCGACAAGAGCAACATCAACAGCTTCGTCAAGCTCGCTGACGTCGACATCCCGAACTTCGCCGGATTCCGCGGCCATCTCGAGGGCAACCTCCTCTACATCGCCGGCTTCGACAAGATGGCCATCGTCGACGTGACGACGCCTTCGAGCCCCGTCATCAAGAAAGTGCTCTCAGTCGGCAGGAACGGCATCAGCGCAGCGGGCTCGATCGCAGTGGTCGCCGACGGCATGCTCGGCGCGAGCTTCCTCAACGCCGCCGATCCCACCGCGCCCGTCGTTCTCGGACGCGAGCGGATGAACGGAAACGTGTGGGACGTCCTCCTGCGCGGCGGCAATCTCTACGCAGCGACCGAGCAAGGTCTCGCCATCATCCCGGACGTCCTGTCGCGCCTCGGCAACACGTCGGCGCCGGCGTTCTCGAACATTTCGTCGATCATCGTGAAGACCACCGCGACCGGCGCATCGGTGTTCGGTCCCGCCGGCTCTGTCTCCGATCCCGACACGCCGATTCAACTCTCGGCGACAAACGTCCGCACGTCCGTCGCGTACCCGGGCACCGCCGCTGGTGACGGTTCCTTCGACTTCCCCGTGACCGGCAACGTCGGCGACACGTTCACGCTTCGGGCTACCGACTCGCATCCGACGCCGCTCACATCGGCTCCGATCAATGTCACCGGCGCGATCGTCAACACCGTTGCGTCATTGACGCTCGCTCCGTCGAATGTGGCCGGCGGTCAGACGAGCGTCGGAACCGTGACGCTCGCTTCGACCGATACGGTCGCGACCACGGTCACGCTTTCCAGCAACAGCGCGAACGCGGTCGTTCCAGCGTCCGTCGTTGTGCCGGCGAATTGGTCGGGCGGTACGCAGTTCAACATCACGACGACGTCGCCCGCATCGCAGGTCAACGCCGTCATCACCGCGACGATCGGCAGCGTGGCGAAGACCGCGAACCTGACGGTCGTTCCCGCGGGAACACAGCTCACGTCGCTCACGATCGACAGCCCGCAGATCGAAGGCGGCTACGCACTCAACGGCCGCGTGACGCTCGCGGGTCCGGCATCCGCGTCGGGCGCGATCGTGTCGCTCAACAGCTCCGATCCGAACGTTGTCGTTCCTGCGAGCATCACCGTTCCGTCGGGCGTCTCGCAGGCGACGTTCACCATCGTCACGAAGAAAGTCGGTGCGAACGTCAGCACGCTCGTCTCCGGCATCTACGGCGCGACCGCATCGTCGTCGCTGCTCGTCAAGTCGTGTCCGCCGATGACAACGCCGGCGCTTCCGACGCTCACGCCGATGAGCGCGATCTGGATCGATGACTCGCTTCCGTCGGGCGCATCGGCGACCGGCGCAGCGTCGTTCACCGCAGCGCAGGCCGCATCAGGTGCGCAGTCGATCACGTTCAGCGGCACCGGTGTGCGGCACTGGACCGTCAGCGGTCTCGCGCAGAACGTCGCACCGGCCGACAACCTCTCCGCGTACGTGCTCGTGAATCCGTGCGATCCGCCGCGGCAGATTCTCTTCACCTGGTATCAGGGCGCGACCGAATACCGCGCGACGTTCGGCGAGAGCCGCATCGAAGCAACGACCGCGAGCCTGCATGCCCGCGCGATTCCGGCCGGCGGTGTGTGGACGCGCTTCGATGTGATCGCGAGCTCCGTCGGCATCACGACAGTCAAGACGTTGACCGGTTTGCGCATCAGCGTCGATGGCGGCGAAGCGTGGTTCGATCGCATCGGCAGCAACACATGCTCGCTCGCGCGCGCCGCGGTTCCCGAATATCTCTCGGGCGAATCCGTCTGGTTCGACGACAGCTATCCGGCGGGAGCGGTCGTCCAGCAGCCGCCGGTGTGGGATGCAAATCAGGCCGCGAGCGGAACGCTTTCGGCGCGCCTCAACAACGTGCCCGGCGGACACGAAACGTACTTCTTCAACGCTTCGACCGGACTCACGCTCGGCATGAACGACGTGATCGTCGCGTACGTGCTCGTCGATCCGTGCAATCCGCCGCGCGAGCTGATGCTGCAGTTCAATACCGGCAACGACAACTCCGATGCGAGCTGGAGTCACAGCGCGTATTGGGGTGAGAACCTGTTGGACGTCGGCGTCATCAACAGCATCGAGCGCCGCCGCATGGGACCGATGCCGGAAACCGGCAAGTGGATCCGTCTCGAAGTGCCGGTGTCGTCGATGCAGCTCGCCGGCAAGAACATCCGCGGCATGGCGCTCACTCTGTACGACGGTCAGGCGTGGCTCGATCGCGCCGGCAAGGTCACGCGCGTGAATCTCGCGCAGGGGAAGACGGCTTCGCAGTCGTCGAAAGAGCCGTGCGCGGATCCGTGCAACACCGCCGGGCTCGCGATCGACGGCGATGTCAGCACCTATCAACACACGACAAATCAAGCGCAGGCATGGTGGCAGGTCGACCTCGGCTCCGTGCAGCCGATCGAATCGATCGACGTCTGGAACGGCGGACTCAATCTCTGCTGTCAGGATCGGATGCAGAACTTCTGGCTGCTCGTTTCCGACGTGCCATTCACCTCGAACAGTCTGACCGCGACGCTCGATCAGCCCGGCGTCACCGCTTACTACCACCTCACCAATGGCGGACGTCCCTCGACGTTCGACATCGCGCGGCAGGGACGCTATGTCCGCGTGCAGCTCGCGGGAACCAACTACCTCCACGCTGCCGAAGTCCAGGTGTGGGGTCCGCTCGCAGCGCAGCCGGCCAGTCTCGCTGCGGGGCAGAAGGCCACGGCGTCGAGCACGTACGTCAGCGGCGGGTTTTCGTACCCGGCGTCACTCGCAGTGAACGGCATGTCGATGAGTGATCCGTTCCACACGAATTCCGAAGCGAATCCGTGGTGGCAGGTCGACCTCGGATCGGTGCAGCCGATCTCTACGATCGACGTCAGCAACGTCACCTGGTACACGAATCCGTCGTGCTGCTCGCAGCGCATGACGAACTTCTACTTGTTCGTCTCCGAC
>DATKFO010000392.1:0-2958 GCA_035544355.1 Thermoanaerobaculia bacterium | reverse complement strand
AGCGGTGGCTCCGCCGCCACCGCACTCCGAAACTTACTCGTACACCTCGTAGATTTGATTCTTCAGTGCGAAGCGCACGTTTCTTCCGAGTGCGAGGAACGGTGCGGCTTTCGGCTCTTTCGACAACAGATCGAAGTACTCCGTGCTCGCGAATTTCACGCGGTTCACGTTCGCGTTCTTCACCGCATCGACGTGGGAGTCGATCCAGTTCGCGCCGACCTGGTACACCGCGCGGCCCTGCACGTTTCGTGTTTGCGCGTTGAGGTTCGCCCGCGACTGGCCCTGTTTCGTTTGCGCGTTGTTCTGCGCCTTCTTCAGGTTCTCGACTTCGACACTGGCCTGCACGCTCGGCGCGCCGGCTTTCTGTTTCATCGCGTCGTAGTCGCCCTTCATCGATCTTCGCGCCATCGACGGAATCGCGTTCAGCGTTTGATTCTCGCGCGCGACGCGCACGCGCTCGTCTTCCATGATCAGGTAGCTCGTGTACGGCGTGACGACGCCGAAGCGGCGCGCGAGGCGCGTGACTTCGTCGACGAGCTCTTTGTCTTCGCCGTGCAGGCGAATCTCGTCGAGCAGGTAGCCGATGCGCTGCGCGGCCCACAGCGGCGCGATCAGTTCGTTGCCGTCGGTGCGCGCGGGGAAGCTCGCGTTGTAGGGGAGCGTGACGCGCCGGCCATCGACGGTGCCGGTGATCGTGATCGAATCGCCCGTGCCGCTGTAGCGGCCGAAGATCATCAGCTGCGAGCCGCGAAAGAGATCCGGCAGATCGCGCGGATAGGTCTGGAACGCTTTCATCCCGTTGCCGTATTGGATGCCGAGGTCGACGAGGACGGGCGATTTGATCTTTTCGTAGAAGGTCGAGATCGGCAGCTCGATGTTTTCTTTTTCGCCGACGTACGTGCGCGCCGCGCGTGTGGCTTCGGTGAGCTTGTCGAGGAAATGCGTGTTGAGATCGTCGCCGATGCCGAACGTGAAGATGCGCATGCGCCGCGAGTTCGCGTCGCGCACTTTCTTCACGAGCCGCTCGTCGTCGGTCTCGCCGACGGTCGGCTTGCCGTCGGTGATGAAGATGACGACCTTCGGCCGCGCCGACGAATCCGCGTTCGATTGCAACGCGAGCGAAAGCGCCTCTTCAGGATTGGTTCCGCCGATTGCATCGACGCCGTCGACGTATTCTTTCGCTTTGGTGACATTCGCGCGACTCGCATCGACGAGCCGTCCGAACAACGCGTCGGCGTCGGTGGCGAAGCGCACGATCTCGAATCGATCGCCGGCGTTGAGATTGTCGAGGCAGTAGCGAAGCGCGCGCTTCGCCTGCGCCATCTTCGCGCCGGCCATGCTGCCCGACGCATCGAGCACGAACGTGATGTCTTTCGGCTGCACCGCCTGCGCGTTGTCATACGCGGGCGTGACCGTCAGCAGAAAATAGCCGTCCTCGCCGGGCGGACGATGCGCGAGCACGGAGACGCCGACGCCCTGGTCGTCGGTGCTGAAGTAGAGCGTGAAATCGGTATCGGGCGTCGTGCGCTTTGCCTCGAATCCGACGATCGCGTTCTTGTCGCTCTTGCGGCGGATCTCGACTTCATGCGTCGGACAGAAAATCGTTTTCAGTCCGCGCTCCGATTGCAGATCGACGCGGATCGAAACGTCTTCGAGCGGCGTCGACGAAAATTTCTCGGTGTTCAACCCGTAGGTGTACTCGTAGAGACCGCCGTCGCGCTTCAGCACTTCTGAATACGCCAGGCGCACTCTCTTTCCCGCATGCGGCTCGATCGGGAAGATGCGCACCTTGAACGCGCCGTTGCCGATGTACTCGAGCAGCGCGGGATCTTTCATGCGGCGCACGATGTCTTCGTAGATGCCGCGCGCCTTCGTCGCATCGAGCAGCTCCGCACGCACCGGCTTGCCGTCGATCTCCATCGTGAAGTCGCTGATCGCTGCGCCCTGCGGCATCGGAAAGATGTACGTGCCCTCGAGCCGCGCATTCGTCGGATTGAAGAACTCCTGATCGATGCTCGTGTGCGCGACCGCATCGCGGATCGAGACGTCGACGCGGTGGTACTTCACCGAGAGCGGGAACGGCGCACGCGCGATCGGGACGAGGATCATTCCGTCGGCGAAGGCGGTGACGGTGATGAAGAACGAGAAGAGCGTAATGAGCCGCTTCATGGTGACTCCGCGTGCATCGGTGATCTGTGATCAGTGATCGGTGATCGAGGAAGTGCATCGCTAACAAGCACCGCCCCGATCACCGATCACCGAAAACCGATCGCTAAAACTTGTACCCCTTCTTCGCACCGACTTCGCGCACGGTGGTGACCACCGCCGCGTCGAGCGTGCTTGCCGCGGGCGGGAGCTTCTTCATCTGCTCGGCCACGTATTTCTTCCGCTCAGTGTCGAGTTTCTGGATCTTCGTCTGGATCTCGGCGCGCTTCTTTTCGTTCTGCTCGACGTACGCCTTGCGCTGCGGCGGCGTCATCTTCTGCATCTCGGGCGGAAGTTGCTTCGCTTCGATCTTCTCGATGTCGACGCCGTTCTTCTTCGCGTCGACGAGGTCCCATGACGCGTTCGAGTAGTAGCCGCTCGATTTCGCGACCTGGCGCTGCACGTTCGCGCTCATCTTCGACGCGACGTTCACGTCCTGCGCGTTCTGGCGCGCCGCACCTTGCGCGCCGGCGGTGCCGTACGCGATGTAGGTTTGATTGAGCTGCGTGCCGAGGGCTGCGATCTCTTTGTCTTGCGGTGCGTCGATGTCGGCGACCTGCGCGTTCTGGTCGATGGTCATGAAGCGGCCGTCAGCCATGTCCGCGCCGTCTTTCCAGTGCGTGGAGATGCCCTCCTGCTTGTTGCCGCAGAAGATCGTGTTGACGATGATGCCCTTCGCGATCGCCTTCCTGCACGATTCCTTGAAGTCCACTTTTCCCTGCGTGAACTCTTCGTTGCCGGCGATGAAGATGA
>DATKFO010000391.1:0-9768 GCA_035544355.1 Thermoanaerobaculia bacterium | reverse complement strand
CGTGGGTGTGCGCGGCGTGCCTGGCGTCGGGCCGTAGAGGGTCACGCCGGCGATGCTTGCCAACCCCTCCCACAGGCGCGACGTCAGCGCCTCCCCGCGTTCGTGTAGCGCTGCGTAGGCGCGCGCCAGACGCTCGCGTCGCGAGCCGTCGCCGTCCGTCATGCCGGCGAGGTACTCCACCGCCGCCGCGGCGCCCACGATGCCTTCGTGGTTCTGCGTCCCGGTCTCCAGGCGTTCGGGCGCCTCCTCGGGCGCAGGGTCGAGCTTCGGGACGTCGAGCGACTGCACGAGCGCGGCGCGGCCGAACAGGATCCCGGCGTGCGGCCCGTAGAACTTGTACGACGAGCAGGCGAGGAAATCGCAGCCGATTGCGCGAACGTCGATCAGCTCATGCGGCACGAGATGCACGGCATCGACGAAGAAGAGCGCACGCGCAGCACGCGCGATCGCGGCGACGCGTTCGAGATCATTGATCGTGCCGACCGCATTCGATGCGCCGCCGACCGCGATCAATTTCGTGCGCGGGGTGACGAGCGATTCGAGGTGCGCGTAGTCGAGCTGCATCGTTTCGCGAATCGCGCGCGCCCAGCGCACGACGACGCCGAAGTCGCGCTCGAGCGCGCGCCACGGCGCGACGTTCGCGTGATGATCGAGCTCGGTGATGATCACTTCGTCGCCCGCGCTCCACGTGCGTCCGAGGGCGCGCGACAAGTGGAACGTGATCGACGTCATGTTGTTGCCGAACGCGATCTCGCGCGCATCGGCGTTCAGCAGATCGGCCGCGGCCTCGCGCGCGGCGAGCAGAATCGCGTCGGTCTCCTCGCTCGTCGGATACGCCCAATGCGTGTTCGCGTTGTGATGGAACAGGTAGTCGGTCATCGCCTCGGCGACGGCGCGCGGCACCTGCGTCCCGCCGGGCGCATCGAAGTACGCGACGGGAAATCCGTGATGCGTTCGTTCGAGTGCCGGGAAATGTGCGCGGATCTGTTCGACGCTCGCCACGCTCAAGCATCGCCTCCGACTTCGCGCGACAGCAGCATGCGCCAGACGACGAGCCACTCGCCGCCCTCCCGCGTGAACACGAGCAGATCCTGCCCGGCCTCGGTGAAGGTCTCGCCGCCGATCGTGTACGTCATCGTGAACGGCGCCGAGGTGACGGCGGTGTCGCCGAAGACGTCGATGCGCGCGTCGCCGAGGATCATCTCGTCGACGGAGGCGTTGGCGACGAACTCGCGATATGTGCTGGAGATGGCCTCGCGTCCCTCGACCCGCTGCGAGAAGCCGGGCGCGACGAGAACGGCGTCGGCGTGGAAGTAGCGCGAGAGCTCGTCGAAGCGCCCGTTGCGCCACGCGTCGTTGAGCAGGTTGATGCGGTGCTGGATGACGTCGGACATGCGGCGCGCATTGTATGCGCGCACACGTCGCGATTCGTGTCGCCCGCCGATAAGGCCGGCGGGCTTTGCAACATTGGCTACGGCATCCCGAGTGGCCCCGCGCTCACGCACGGGGCTACAGTTCCCCCGCATGACCGACGCCTCCCCCTTTCTCACCTTCACGCGCGACGAGTGGGCGCGCCTTCGCGGCGAGACGCCGATGACGTTGACGGCGAGCGACGTCGAAGAGCTCAGCGGCATCACCGAGGAGTTGTCGCTGCGGGAAGTGGAAGAGGTGTACCTGCCGCTTTCGCGATTGCTGAATCTTCACATCGCCGCGGTCCAGGATCTCCATCGCGTCTCCAGCCGCTTCCTCGGCACGCTCGCGCCGAAAGTCCCGTACGTGATCGCGATCGCGGGCAGCGTGTCGGTCGGCAAGAGCACCACCGCGCGCGTGTTGCGCACGCTGCTCGCGCGCTGGCCCGATCATCCGCGCGTTGACCTCGTCACGACCGACGGCTTCCTCCATCCGAATCGCACGCTCGAAGAGCGCGGCATCATGAATCGCAAGGGATTTCCGGAGAGCTACGACCGGCCGCGGCTCGTGCGCTTCGTCGCCGATTTGAAATCGGGACTCTCGCCGCTGCAGGTGCCGCTGTACTCGCATCTGCATTACGACATCCTCCGCGACGAGCACCAGGTTGTCGACAAACCCGACATCGTGATCCTCGAAGGACTCAACGTGCTGCAGAGCGGCACCGAGCACGCGCTATTCGTCTCCGACTTCGTCGATTTCTCGATCTACGTCGGCGCGCGCGAAGCCGATCTCGAGTCGTGGTTCCTCGAGCGCTTCCGCCGTTTGCGCGAGACTGCGTTTCAAAACCCGCAATCGTTCTTTCATTCGTTCGCGGCAATGACCGTCGAGGATGCGCTCACGCGCGCGAAGGACGTCTGGAAGCGCATCAACCTCGCGAACCTGCACGAGAACATTCAACCGACGCGCGAGCGCGCGCGGCTGATTCTCGAAAAGGGCGCGGCGCACATCGTCGAGCGCGTTTTGTTGCGACGGCTCTAGGTCAACGACGCGCCGACGAGCCGTCCGATCCCGAACGTCAGCGCCGCAGCGATCAAGCCGAACACGACCTGACGCGCGCCCGACACGAGCACGGGACGTCCGGTGAAGAGCGTGATCGCGCCGCCGACGGTGAAGAGCGCGACGGTGCTGAACGCGACGCTGAGTGCGACCGCGGTCCATCCCGATGCGAACAGGAACGGCAAAACCGGCACGATCGCGCCGAGGGAGAACAGAAAGAATGACGTGATCGCGGCTTCCCACGCGGAGCCGCCGAGCTCCGAGGGATCGATGCCGAGCTCCTCGCGCGCGAGCGTTTCGAGCGCGGTCTCCTGATTCGACATCATGCTCTTCGCGAACTCGCGCGCGCGCTCTTCATCGAGTCCGCGCGCCTGATAAATCAACGCCAGCTCCTCTTCCTCCTCCTCCGGATTCAACAACAGCTCCTCAGCCTCGGTCTCGATCTGATGCTCGTACAGCTCGCGCGAGCTCTGCACGGAGAGCCACTCACCGAGGGCCATCGAGCCCGCGCCGGCGAGGAGTCCGGCAAATCCGGTGATGAGAATTTGCCTGCCGCTCATCGCCGCGCCTGCGACCGCCATCACCAGACTGAGATTCGACACGAGACCGTCGTTCGCGCCGAGAACTGCGGCGCGAAGTGCGTTGCCACCGGCGCTGCGATGGCGCCCTTCGAGGCGCGCGACGTCAGTGCCGGCGAATCCGCCGCGCATCGACGTCATCAGCTTGATGACGCGCGAATGCGACTTCTCCTCGGCATGCATTTCGCGCGCGTCGGATTGCGTCGCGTACTTATTCGTATCCGTGCGCTCGAGCGATTGCACCGTCGGCAGCACGACACCGGTGCCGAAGCGCTTCGCAAGCCACCCGAGCGTGCGCGTGCGCCACGACGGACGAAAATCGGGCAACGTCTCACCCGCCGCTTCGAGCCGGCCACGCCACCGCTCCGCATGCCGCCGCTCGACGACCGCAAGCCTTCGATAAACCTCGGCCAGCCGCGTGTCCTTCTCCGCAGCGGCGAGCGAGTCATACAACGCGGCGCCGTTCAACTCGTCGACGAAGTTGTCGACGATGCGGGTGCGCTCGCGCGAAGAGAGGGAGGCCATGCGCGAAGCATAATTCAGGTGTTTCACGGCTCATCGTTTTGGACTGCGGCGATCGCAATCGCCGCTTTTCGACAGTTCTTCGCGATGGCTGTACAAGAGCGGTGACTGCGGTCGCCGCAGTCCAAACGCTTCGCGTGATCGCAATCAGAAAGCGGCGGCCTTCGCCACCACAGTCCGAAACGCAGTGCGGCGAATCAGCCACTCCGCGACGATGAGATTCAGCGGCCAGCCGCAAATCGCGAGCGTGATGCTGAGTAGCGGATCGCGCGTGAGCAGCAGGTAGGGCATCGCGAGGAAACGCACCGACACCGCGCCGAACGTGAGCGCGTAACTGCGGATCATCCACGCGCGATGCTCGTCGAATCGGCGTTGGCGAATTTTCGCGAACGCGATCGCGGTGACGATCGGCCACGCGATCGAGAGCGTCGCGAAGCCGGCGACGACGGCGTAGAAGCTCGTGCGCAGCGCGGGCGGGATCGCGTCGAGAATGCGCAGCGACAGCGGCAGTCCGCTGATCGAACCAATCGCGACGGCCGATACGTACACGCGTCCGAGCACGCGATGTGCGCGCTGTCGTTTCGTGCCGATGAACTGCAGCGGCCCGAGGATCAGCGCGACGATGCCGCACGAGATGTGTGTAAGAAGAAGCACGCGGCGATGATCGAAGAGATACGGCGCGACGCCGAGGACGGCGCGGCCTTCGTCGCTGGCAAACGTGTCCAGCAGGATCGGGAGGACGAAGAGCGGGCGCGCGAAGACGAGATAGCGTGCGGAGAAGATCGCCGTCGCAAGCGCAAGGAGAGCCATCACTCGCATCGCCACGCGCTTCGGCATGAGTGGAGGGTAGGTTCGCGGTTGCGCTACGTCAAATCAACTCGCGTCAGAAAGAAAAATTCTCGGCTCGCGATTCGGTCGGCGATCACGCGTAAAGCAGACGCCCGCGCGGCTCAGGAATCGTTCGGCCGAGTTGCTTCGCTGTCTCGATCCACTCGTCGATCACCGTGCGAACGTTCGCGAGGGCAGCTTCGTAGGTGGGACCGTCTGCGGCACAACCGGCGAGTTCAGGAACCTCGGCGATGAACGCATCGTCCTCCGCACTCCAGTAGATGATGACTTCGTATCGAGGATCAGCTTGCATCGTTTTCATCCGCGAGTCGGTACTTCGTGATCACGATTCGTATTTGCTTCACTTGATACGGCTTCGCCGTCCCGTCACGCCGTGGCTGCAGGTTCAAAATTTCCGCTACACCGCTGCGAGCAAAAATGTGATGGCTCCCTACCGTTCGAAGTTGAAACCCAAGGTGCTGCAACGTCGTTACCACATCGGTGAACGCAATGTTTTGATCCGATGATCCAGCGAGTATCTTCGCGAGCACTTTCGCTCGGGACGTCACCGCGAGACGATACCAGAGCCAACCTCACGGATAAATCTTCTCCCCCTTCGCGAGCATCTCCACAAACGTTGCGATCCGCCGCGCGCGCGTCTCTTCTTTCTTCGCGTTGCCGATGCGAAAGAGGACCGCGTAGCGATTCTTCGAATCGAGCGTTTCGAAGAATGCGAGCGCGGCGCGGTTCTTCTTCAGCGCCGCAGCGAGATCAGGTGGAACTTCCGCGGTGCGCTGTCCTGCGTATGCGCGGTCCCAGCGTCCGTCCGCTTTTGCGCGCTCGATCTCTTTCAGACCGGCTTCTTTCATCCGGCCGGCCTCGATCAACGCGAGCACTTTCTCACGATTGATCTTCGACCAGATGCTCTTGCGCGTGCGCGGCGTGAAGCGCTGCAGAAACCACGCGTCGTCGCACGACCTTCGCAGCGCGTCGATCCACCCGTAACACAGCGCGACATCCAGCGCCTCGGCATGCGAGACCGACGTCTCGCCCGAGCCTTTCTTCGCGATGCGCAGCCACACGCCGTCCGATTTCGCGTGATTGCGTGCGAGCCACGTTTCGAATGCCTTCGCGGTCTTGAACGTCAGCGATTCGTCCATCGCGACATCATGTCACCGCCGCCAGCAGCACGCCCACGCCCCACGCCAGCGCCGCCGCGATCGCGCCGATCGCGAATGTCTCGAGTCCCGATCGCCACCACGCCACACTCAGCCAGCGGCTGCGCATCGAGCCGATCGCGAAGAATGTCGTGAGCGTGAACGCGATCGACAGCGGCAGCGCGCGCGGCAGCGACGCGACGAACGGCAGGAGCGGGATCAATCCGCACACTACGAATGCGCTGAACGTGCAGAGCGCCGCGATCCACGCGCTGCGGACTTGCGAAGGCAATCCGTACTCCTCGGCGAGCATGAACTGAATCCACCGCTCGTCGTTGCTCGTGATCACCGCGACTGCGCGATCGAGCTCATCGCCGGCGAACCCTTTCGACGCGAGAATCTGCCGCACTTCCTCGCGCTCGCCGTCGGGATGCTCCGCGATGTGCCGCGCTTCGACCGCGTGCAGATGCTCCTGCTCCTGGCGCTCCGTGCGCGTCGCGGTGAAGTTGCTCGCGGCCATCGAGAATCCGTCCGCGAGCAGATTCGCGGCGCCGAGGATCAGGATGATCGTTGGCGATAAACGCGCGCCAGCGACGCCGGTCACGACCGCGAACGTCGTCACCGATCCGTCGATGCCGCCGTAGATCCAGTCGCGCAGGTAGCTCGCGCGCGGACCCGATGCGAGTCGCGCGCGGATGGCCTCGGGCGTATGCGTGTGCTCCATCGTCGTCAGCTAACCGGCAATGCGCTGCCGGCCTCGTGATCGCTGTCACGCGACGCATTGACGATCATCAGCCCGGGCGCGCGACGCGCGGCGTACCTTGCGCAACGTGACCGCGCCGCAAAACGAAACGATCGTATTGCCGATGGGGACCCGCCGTGCGTCGTGCGCGCGTCGCGTTTACCGTGCTTCCTCACCTTTCCGTCGGGACAGTCGTCCGTCGCTTCACGAAAACGGGTGGGCACCGTTTGCGTCGGAGTGCCGGACATTCCTCTGACGGGTTCCCTTCGGCAACATTTTCAGCAGCTCGCACAACCGCCGCGCAACCCGTGGCGGTTGTCGTTTTGTGCGGCACAGAAGCCGTCAGGTGACACGCATCACAACCTCCCGTGACTCCCTGCACGGGTGTGCGTTCGCGCCGGAGCGACGATGCATCCACGATTGGGAGGAACCACATGATCAGCGTTACCAAACTCCTCGGCGGGCCCGCATTCTTCGGCGATCGACTGCGCTACGACGCGTCGTCGCACGCCCAGAAGCACGGCACTTGCGACGGACTCGGACCCGTCGTGGTCTGGAACTCGACGAAGACCTGCAACCTGGAATGCATCCACTGCTACGCGTCCGCGAAGAAATCGAAGTTCCCCGGCGAGATGACGACCGAGGAAGGTCGCGCGATGATCGACGACCTCGCGGATTTCAACGTGCCTGCATTGCTGATGTCCGGCGGCGAGCCCTTCGTGCGTCCCGACATCCTCGACCTCGCCGAATACGCGACGACGAAAGGCATCCGCGTCACGTTCTCGACGAACGGCATCCTCATCGATGACGCGCGCGCGAAGCGGCTGAAAGAAATCGGCGTCACGTACTGCGGCATCTCCATCGACGGCGCCGAGCCGCGCCACGATCACATGCGCGGAAAGAAAGGTGCGTTTCAGGAGACGCTCAAAGGCATCCGCAACTGCCGCAAGTACGACATCCGCGTCGGACTGCGCTTCACTGCGACGTCGGAGAACATCGGCGACATCGACGAGATCTTCCGCATCGTCGAAGAGGAAGGCATCGGCCGCCTCTGCATCTATCACCTCGTCTACTCCGGCCGCGGCGCGTATCTCTCCGGCATCGACGTGCCGAATCCCGAGAAGCGCGTGTTTATGGACAAGCTGATTCGCCAGACGGATAAGTGGAACGCCGAAGGGCGCGAGCTCGAAGTAATGACCGTCGACAATCATGCCGACGGCCCGTTCATCTATCTCTGGCTGCTCGAAAACGATCCGTCGCGCGCGGAAGCCGCACGCGAGCTCGTGCTGAAAAACGGCGGCAACCGCACCGGCGTCGCGATCGGCGCGATCGACAGCTTCGGCTTCGTGCATCCCGATCAATTCACGCAGCACCACATCGTCGGCAACATCCGCGAGCGGAAGTTCTCCGAGATCTGGACCGATCCGCATGTCTCGCTGCTCGAAGGCCTGCGCAATCGCAAGGAAAAAATCCGCGGCCGCTGCGCGACGTGCAAGTGGCTGAGCTGCTGCAACGGAAACTTCCGCGCGCGTGCCGAAGGCGCGTTCAGCGATTACTGGGAATCGGATCCCGCCTGCTACCTCACCGCAGAGGAGATCGCCCAGTGAGCGCCGTCGCCGAGCTGAACCTCACCTCGCCGAAGGATTCGGTGAACCGCGCGATCCTCGAAGTCTCCGAGGATCAGGTCAAAGGATTCGTGCGCGCGCCTTTCGCGGAGATTGCGAAGAAAAGCGGCGTCGCGCCGGCAGTCGTCCTCGAGCGCATCCGTCTGATGCTCGACGCCGGCGTGATCCGCCGCGTGCGGCAGACGCTGCTCGCGACGAACCTCGCGCAAGGCGCGCTGATCGCGTGGAAGATCGATCGCGAAAAACTCGAGCGTGCGTTCGCGTTGCTCTCGCAAGGCGATCCGTTCTCCGGACACGTCGTCATCCGCAACTCCGAATTCGGCACGACCGCGTGGCCGCTCTGGACCACGATCAAAGTGCCGACCGGGTTCTCGCTCGAAAAACACTGCGACTGGACTCGCGAGCAGATCGGCGCCGAGAAGTACCGCATCATGCCCACGATCCGCCAATTCGTCCTCGGCGTCGGCCACATGCGCCGCAAGAACATGCAGGTCGGCGAGAAGGCCGAGCAGCCGGCGAACCCGATGGTTCCCTCGATCGTCGAGCTCGACGATCGCGACTGGAACGTGCTCGTCACCCTCAAACGCGATCTCGCCGTCGATGAAATCGGCGACGACGTGTGGGTGCGACGTGCGAGCGACGCCGGCGTGTCACTCGACGAATTCCTCGAAGTCGCGGAGAGCCTCGATCGCCGCGGCGTCATCGGCCGCTTCTCGACGTTTCTCGAGCACGCGAAACCGGTCGGCGACGCAAGCGAACGCTTGTCGAGCTTCAACGGACTCTTTCACTGGGCCGTGCCGAAAGGACGCGAGATCGAAGGCGGCCGCGAGATCGGACGCTTCGCGATCCTCACGCACTGCTACTGGCGCGATGCCGGACCCGAGCTCGATGACGTGAACATCATGGCCGTCGCGCACGGCGAGACGAAGGAGCAGGTCATGGCGCACAAGGCGGCCATCGATCAGCACCTCATCGACACCGGCATCGGCTTCACCTACACGAACGTCTACTGGGGCGGCCGCGCGGAGATCAAGCCGAGCGAGATCGCGCCGAGCGCATATCGCGCGTGGGCGAGCGAACGAGGTCTACTGTGATCGACTTCAACACGAACCCGTTTGTCGTGATCTGGGAAATGACGCGTGCATGCGATCTCGCATGCGTGCATTGCCGCGCGGCGGCGCAATCGCGGCGCTCGCAATTCGAATTGAGCACGGACGAAGGATTTCGTCTCATCGATCAGATCGCGGAGCTCAAGCCGAAGGTGTTCGTCATCACCGGAGGCGATCCGCTCAAGCGCGACGACGTGTACGACATGATCGCGTACGCGAAGCACGCGGGCCTCGAGCCGTCGGTGACGCCGAGCGCGACGCCGCTGCTCACCACCGAAGCGATCGCGAAAATGAAAGCGCACGGCGTGGCGCGGCTCGCGATCTCGCTCGATCACTTCGAAGCGGAGACGCACGACGCCTTCCGCCGCGTGCCGGGCTCGTTCGATCTCACGATCCGCGCGATCGAAGCGGCGCGCGACAACGACATCCCGGTGCAGATCAACTCGACCGTGTCGAAGCGCACCGCGGCGGACATGCCGAAGCTCGCGGATCTCATCGCGCAATATTCGAACGTCGTGATGTGGAGCGTCTTCTTCCTCGTGCCGACGGGCCGCGCGAAGACGGAAGACATGATCGACGCGCAAGAAGTCGAGACACTGTTCGGCGAGCTGCACCAGATCTCGAAGCGCGTGCCGTTCAACGTGCGCACGACCGAAGCGATGCATTACCGAAGGTACGTGCTGCAGCAGATGCTGGCGGCACAGGGAAAAACGACCGACACGCTGATCGATCCACGCACGG
>DATKFO010000390.1:0-2122 GCA_035544355.1 Thermoanaerobaculia bacterium | reverse complement strand
ATCTTCCTCGTGGCGATGAACGCGGAGAACAACCGCACGCCGTTCGATCTCCCCGAGGCGGAATCGGAGCTGGTCGCCGGGTATCACACCGAGTATTCGGCGATGAAGTTCGCGTTCTTCATGCTCGCCGAGTATTCGATGATGATCGTGAACTGCTGCCTGATGGTCAGCCTGTTCTTCGGCGGCTGGACGCTCGCAATGTTCAACGTCGGACTGACGACGGCGAAGCTGCAGAGCTTCGGACTCATCGGAGGCATCCTCGGCGCGCTGATCTTCATCACGAAGGTGATGTTGTTCATGTTCATGTACGTCTGGTTCCGCGCGACGTTTCCGCGGTTCCGCTTCGATCAGCTGATGGATCTCGGCTGGAAGTTCATGATCCCGCTCGCGCTGGGCAACATCTTCGTCACCGCCGGATTCGTGCTGGCGAAGCAGGACCTGACGATGTCGTGGCTCGGCGTATTCGCAATCGGCGCGGCGATCTGGTATCTGCGTCCGAAGAAGAAGCCCGCGGCCGCGCACGGGAAGCCGGCGCACAAGGTGGCCCATGCAAGTTGAGTATTCGAAGCCGAGGTGGAGCGATCGGTTTTTGTTGCTCGACATGCTCGAGGGACTGAAGACCACCTTCCGCGAATTCTTCAAACCGAAAGTCACGATCCGCTATCCGGAAGAGCGGCTCGAGCCCGCGGATCGCTTCCGCGGCATGTTCAAGTTCTCGTACGACCGCTGCATCGCGTGCAAGCTGTGTGCGGTCGCGTGCCCGATCGACATCATCTACATCGACGTCCACGACGAGATGATCGAAGAGGGCGGCAAGAAGAAGAAGGTCAAGGTCCTCGACCGCTACGACATCGACGTGAAGCGCTGCATGTTCTGCTCGCTCTGCGAAGAAGCGTGTCCGACGAAACCGAAATCGATCTGGCTCACGACGAAGACGTACGAGCTCGCGAGCTACGACCGCAACGATCTCTACTTCAACATGCAGCAGCTCGAGTACTGGGACGATCGTCCGAAGTACACCGGATTGCCCGAGCCGCCGGCGCCTCCGCAGCTCGAAGAGGAGATCGAAGAGTGAACGCGGCGTTCCTCGTTTTCTTCGTGGTCGGCACGCTCGCGGTCGCGTCCTCGATCCTCGTCATCTCGATGCGGAACCCGGTGCACTCGGCGCTGTTTCTGCTGCTCACGTTTCTCTGCGTCGCCGTGCTCTTCGTGCTCAAGCAGGCGGAGTTCGTCGCCGCGGTGCAGGTGCTCGTCTATGCGGGCGGCATCATGGTCTTGTTCCTGTTCGTCGTGATGCTGATCAACGTGCGGCATCTGCCCGATGAGAAAGTGCTCTCGCGTTTCTGGCGCGGCGGTCTCGCGGTTGGCGCGGCGGTGTTCATCCTGTTCGCTACGGTCGTTCGCACGGGCGTGTATCACGACGCTTCTGCCGACACGAAGAAACTCGCGACCGTCAAAGAGAAGTACCTCGAACCGCATCCCACGGATCCGAACAAACTCGTGCGCAAGACGCGCGAAGTCGAGAATCGTAATTCCGAAGCCGTCGGCATGGCGCTGTATCAGGACTACCTCGTGCCGTTCGAAGTGGCGTCGATCTTCCTGCTCGTCGCGATGATCGGCGCGATCGTCATCGGCAAGCGCGAGCTCTCCGCGGTCGAAGAAGAGCAGGTGCCCGATTACATGCTCGAGCGCGTGGAGACGGAGAAGGAAGTGAAGGAGTCGATGAGTGCCTGATACCGACGCCTATCTCATGCTCTCCGCGACGCTCTTCTCGATCGGCCTGATCGGCGTGATCATCCGCCGCAACATGATCACCGTGCTGATGGCGATCGAGCTGATGCTCAACGCCGTCAACATCAATCTCGTTGCGTTCGCGCATCGCTTCGCATCGCTCGAAGGACAGGTGTTCGTAGTATTCGTGATCACGGTCGCGGCGGGTGAGGCGGCGGTGGGACTGGCGATCATCATTCAGCTGTACCGGCTCAAGAACACCGTGAACGTCGATGAGGGGAACACGCTGAATGGATAGGTTTTCGCAGCAGTTCATCCTGAGAAGCGAAGCGCCGAAGGATCTCGGGTGCACTTTCGAAGCACGACATTTCGCTCGCTGCCGGTGTAACCG
>DATKFO010000389.1:0-4801 GCA_035544355.1 Thermoanaerobaculia bacterium | reverse complement strand
CAGCCTTTGCGCATCGAGCGCTCGACGATCCCGAGCATTGCGAACCCGCTCGATCGTGAGGTTCTCTCGATTCTTACGACGTCGGTCTACGCATACGGGACACTGGATCCGCGGCAGACGATCGGCTGGCCGGCGGCTTCGTACATCGTGCCGAAGGTCGTCGAGACCGGACGTCTCTGGATTCGCGTCGAAAAGGGCGAATACGCGACGAACGTGACGTTCGATGCCGGCGAGCCGTGGCGACTGGCCGTGCGTGCCGAGGAGCGCGAGGGCAAGTATTTGCTCGTGGCGATGCTCGCTCGCGGCGAGGAACGCCGGCCGATCCACGATGCGCTCGCCGTCACCGCCGGCGGATTCGTGATCTTCCGCGATTCGATCGCGCGCTTCGCCGACGAGGGCACGCAACGATGGGCGTCGCTGCTTCGGAGCGACGACGTCGAGGTCCCGAAAAAGGAGATCGACGATTTCGTTCGCACCATCGCGCAATCGCGCATGCAGTTGCCGATCGAGTTTCCCGCGGATGTGACGTGGCACGAGCAGCGACTCGCGCCGCACGCGTCGATCGAGCTGCGCCACCGCGGCTACGATGCGCGCGTCTACGCAGTGCCAACGTTCGCGTACGACGGCCACACGATCGCAGCACTCACGCGCACGCGGTCGTTGTACGACGAGAAATCGAAAACGATTTTCGTTCGCGACGACGCCGCGGAATCGCGATTGCTCGACGCTCTTTGGGGACAAAGCTTCACGCGTTCGGGCGAGACCGTCGAAATTCCGGCGGCGAAGCTCGTCGACGCGATCCCGAAGCTCACCGAGGCGGGATGGGAAGTGCGCGGCGCCGAGGGCATTTACGCGGGCGCCGGCGAGCTCGAGCTATCGCTGAACGGCGGCATCGACTGGTTCGATCTTCAGGGAACGATCACGTTCGGCTCCGAGCGCGTTCGATTGCCGCGATTGCTCGCGGCGCTTCGCAAAGGCGAAACGACGCTGCGCCTCAGCGACGGCAAGGTCGGCATGATCCGTCCCGAGTGGCGCGAGCAGCTCGAGCCGTTTCTCGCGACGGCAGCCGATGAGAACGACGAAGGTCTCCGCTTTCGCCGCAATCAGGTGCTGTTGCTCGACGCGCTGCTCGCGACGCGAACGCACGTTTCGTTCGATGACGTGTTCGACGAAGCGCGCCGGAAGATTCTCGACGTGAACATCGTGCCGGAGCTGCCGCCCGACTCGTTCCGTGGCGCGCTGCGTCCGTATCAAAGCGAAGGACTCGGATGGTTTTCGTTCCTGCGCACGCTCCGCTTCGGCGGCTGTCTTGCCGACGACATGGGCCTCGGCAAGACCGTTCAGGTGCTCGCGCTTCTCGATCAACGGCGGCGCGATCGAACCGGCGACGATCCGCGTCCGTCGCTCGTCGTCGCGCCGCGATCGGTCGTGTTCAATTGGATCGCCGAGGCTGCGCGGTTCACGCCGGAGCTGCGGCTGCTCGATCATTCCGCGCCGGGTCGCGCTCAGACGAGCGAATCGTTTTCGCAGTACGACATCGTGCTGACGACATACGCGCTCCTGCGAAAAGACATCGCGCTCTTCACGGAAATCGAATTCGACTACGCGATTCTCGACGAGGCGCAGGCGATCAAGAACGCGTCGAGTCAATCGGCGAAGGCGGCGCTCCTGCTGCGTGCGCGCCATCGTCTCGCGCTCAGCGGCACACCGGTCGAGAACCACCTCGGCGAGCTCGCAAGCCTGTTCGAATTTCTCAATCCCGGCATGCTCCGCGCGAAATCGAGTCGCGTGATGAAAATGCTTCGCGACGCCGGCAGCAAATCGCCGCAGGCTGCCGAATCGCGTGCGATGCTTGCGCGTTCGGTGCGGCCGTTCATCCTCCGCCGCACGAAAGGACAAGTCGCGCGCGAGCTTCCCGATCGCGTCGAGCAGACGATTTATTGCGAGCTCGAGCCGAAGCAGCGAAAGCTGTACGACGAGCTGCGCGATTTCTACCGCGCCGCGCTCCTCGGCCGCGTCGCATCGAAAGGCATCAATCGCTCACAGATCCAGATTCTCGAAGCGCTGCTGCGCATGCGGCAGGTTGCGTGTCATCCCGGACTCGTCGATCCGAAACGCATCGGCGAAGCCTCGGCCAAGCTCGATGCGTTCTTCGAAGAGCTGCCGATCCTGCTCGACGAACATCACAAAGTACTCGTCTTCTCGCAATTCACATCGCTGCTCGCGATCGTTCGCAGCGAAATGCGGCAGCGCGGCATCGCCTACGCGTACCTCGACGGCAAGAGCCGCGATCGCGAGCAGCAGGTGACGCGATTCCAGGAGGATCCGAACATCCCCGTGTTTCTCATCAGCCTGAAAGCAGGCGGCCTCGGACTCAACCTCACCGCAGCCGAATACGTGTTCCTGCTCGATCCCTGGTGGAACCCGGCGGTCGAAGCGCAAGCGATCGACCGCGCACACCGCATCGGACAGACGCGCAACGTCTTCGCGTACCGCCTCGTCGCACGCGACACGATCGAAGAAAAAATTCTGCAGCTGCAGCAGAGCAAACGCGCGCTCGCGGACGCGATCATCTCCGAGGAGAACAGCATCCTCCGGCAGCTAACCGTGGAGGATTTGGATTTGTTGTTGTCGTAAACGGGACGGCGGCGACTCAAAATGTGGCACAGACACTCTTGTCTGTGCGCCCGCGCGGGATGAGCCGATGGACACTGGGCTCCGGCCTCCCGAGTGCACACAGACAGGAGTGTCTGTGCCACATTTTGAGAACACGGTCACTTTTTTGCGATGAGCTGAAACCGCGGCGCGCCGCGATCGACGGCGATGACGTGCCCTTCGAAATCGAGATAGAAGCGCCCGGTTGAGGTCGTGACCGCGATCTCGCGCTTGCCGTCGCCATCGTGATCGACGATCTCGAGCTTGCGGATCGTTTGCGCGGCCGGGAGGACGACGCCGCGCCAGAGCTCACTGCCGGCGCTGACTTTCTTCGGATCGAGCATGAACACGGTCGCGGCGGGTCCGTGGATGTTCAGCGAGTCGAGGTTGTTCGTGACGCCGGCGACGACGATCCGTGGCGAGTGGCGGTTCGTTTCTTTTTCGACGATGACGTGCTCCAGCGAGCCGGGATCGTCGTACGCAGCGAGGAGTTTTTCTTTGCTGTCGATGATCGACAGGCGCGAGCTCGAGATTGCGACGGTCTGCTGTTCTTTCTTGCGGAACAGCTCGAAGACGACGTGCTCCCGGATCTCGTTCCAGTTCAGGTTCGCCGGTTGCGGTTCAACGGCGGCCAGGGGAAGAGGCGCAACGGAGCAGTCGGCGAGCGGCATGGCGTTCGATCGGCCCTCGAAGCTCAGCTGCGTTGCGATTTCCAACCTCGGGTCGCGATGCTTGCGCACCCACGTGCGTACTGTCGATTCGACGAACGTGTGCAGCGAGCCGGCGGTCACGAGGCCGCGTGTATTGCGCGAGGCGCCGCATTGCAAGCCATCGATGACCGCTTTCGTGAACACGCCGTTGCGACTGGTTTGATCGTCGTACGAGTACTTGCCTGCCGCGGCCGCGTACAACACGACCTGACCGTGTGCGCGGGTCATTCCGGTTACGAGCGGCGCGGCCGACAGCGGATCGGTGGCACCGGTGCGTGTGTTGACGTCGACGCGCTCGCGGCACGCGTCGACGAGGATGAGCGAGCGCGTGGTGTCTTCGGCGGCTGCGATGTCGAGCATCTTTGCGACCGAGATCCACGTTTTGGGCTCGCGAAAATTCGACGTCGCCGCGAGCACGTACGGAACGCCCGCTTCGCTGAAGCCATGCGTCGCGAACGATCCGATGAACAGTCCGTTCCTCCCCGCAATCGCGGCCTGCTTCCGCAGGAGCGAAGTGATTCGCGATTGACTCGCGAACGAGACCGTCGCGCCGGCCTCTTTCAATTCGCGGAGTCGTTGCTGCGATTCGGGCTTGAGCGGCTTGTCGGAGAGCGCGAGCGCGACTCGCTGCGGCGGCACGAGGCGCACGCGCGGATCGAAGGCAAATGTGTACGCGAGATCGACGGCGTCATCGACTGCGTACTCCACGCGTTCGATCGTGTGATCCGTCTTGAAGTTCCGCACGCCGACGAACAGCGCTGCGGATTCTTTCGGATCGAATGTCGTCGACGTCGCCGCGCTTTCGGTCGACGGAGGTCCCACCGATCGCGTGGACTTGTAGACCACGACCGGCAAGGCGGCGAGGATCGCCACGATCGCCGCCACGAAAATCGCCCGCATTTTCATCTCTCTCGGACCCTCTCACCGCGAAACACCCGCCCTTGCGAGTGCAGGAGTTGGAGTGCCTGTCGAACGAGCGCCTGCGGGAGAGGGTCCTTCTCTCAGACACGATATGCGGGCGTTTGTGGCGAGGTCACTTCTTGCGTGGATAGACGGACTCGAACGCGATTTTTTCAAGCGACCACGTCGCCGGCGTCGTGATGCTGCGCGATCGCTCACCGGAGTTGGTGAGCAGGAGCAACTGTTCGAGCGGCGTCTCCACCTGCGGCGCGTCGCCGCGAACGGGCTCCCATTCGAGGATCGACGGATTCGGAAGCGCCTCGTCCGTCGTGAGCAGATAGAACGTATCGACGCCGTACGGTCGCATCACCCTGAACGAGCCCGGGCGGCCGAGGGGGATCAACGCGGGCGACGTATTCGGCAGCGGAAATATGTTCTCGACCGATCCCTCGTGCGGAAAGATCAGATAGCTCCTGCCGTTGCTGTCGATCGAAAACACATACACGTGCCGTGAAGGAGTTGGTCGCGGCGAAGGT
>DATKFO010000388.1:0-8731 GCA_035544355.1 Thermoanaerobaculia bacterium | reverse complement strand
CGCCGATCGAGACCAGATTCCCGTAACGGTAGTCGGTGACGGTGGAAGAACCGAAGCCGCCGGCCGGTGCGAGGACCGCCGATGCGACGCTCGGTATGATCGCTCGATTCGGCCCTGTGATGATCCCGCCGAATCCAAGTGCGTTCGAATTGAATGAGTACGACATGGCTCCCTCCTTTTCCGCGCGGACCCACCGCGCGTTCTCTCGTTGGACCTCGATGAATTACTCGACTCTGACTACGAATGGGTAACTGATGACCTCAGGGTGGTTGCCATCCTCTCGGACGCCCTGGATCACCATCTCATAGCGGCCCGCCGGCAACGGACGGATCGCCACAACCGCGTAATCTTTCAGTGCTTTCACTTTTGTTTCGCCGAATGTCTTTCCCGACTCATCGCGGATGAAGTAGCGATAACTCGGATACTTCGGCTCGGGCGGCACAGCAACGCCTCTCGTCACGGCCTCGTCCCCGTGAAAGACGATGACATCCGCCTCGGGTTTGACAGCGCGTGTCGGCGGTTCCCAGGTTTTCCCCGGCATTTCCACCGCAACCAACGCCACCATCCGCGGCATCTGCACGAACTGCTGATACCCCGCGAAGACCGTCATCATCGCCGCCACCGCGCTCGGCGCGGCCCACGCCAGCCGCCAGCGCCGCGGCGCCACCGCCTTCTTCACCACTGCTTTTCCACTGTCAATGAACTTTGCGCCGTTGCGCACTGACTCCGCGCATTCACGACAATCGAAGTAGTGCTCTTCGAAATCGTTCGTTTCTTCTTCGGTCAGTTCCCCGAGCACATATCGCTCGGCGGCCATGCTTTCGATTGCTTTTTGATGTTCCATTCCTCGGCTCACTCAGTCGGATAGTGAAGCGGGATCCGTTTTCGTTTCACCGCGGCGTGAAATTTCCACGACATCGCCTCCGTGGTACTCGGCCCGGAAGCGCTCCTTTGCGCGATGGAGCAGCACGCGAAGGTAGTCGCGATCCACTCCGAACGCGGCGCAGATCTCATCCTTGTCGCGCTCTTCGAGAAACAGCGCGCGCAGCAGTTGTGCATCCTTTTCCGGAAGACTCGCCAGCGCGCGGCGCACGTGCTCCTTCGTCTCCATCGTCGAGAATGCCTGCTCGATGTCGACGTCGCCGGCGGGATCGTGGTGCGGATCGAGCGGCTCGGTGCGGTGCGTCACGCGCTGCGACTCGTGCATGACGTTGTTGCAGATCGCGTTGACGTACGCGCCGAGCTTGCGGCCGTCGCGCACGCCGTTGTTCGAGCGCAGCGCGCGAAACACGCGCACGAACACTTCCTGCCGGATGTCTTCGATCTCGGCCATCGACTTGATGCGCGTGCGGAGCTTGATCAGCAGCAGCTCATGGAAATAGCTGAGGAAGTGCTCTTCCGTCCAGCGGTCGCCTGACCTGAGACGCCGCACGTAGTCGTCGTCGAACGCAAAGAGTTCCATGGTTGGGAGAACCTTTACTTTACTGCAATTCCGGCCGTCAGGAGCCGGGTAAACCCACTCTCATAGAGGGATTTAAGGGGCGAGTTTCGCTCTGGCCTGACGGATGGCAGCATGGCCGATGGCGACGTCGACGTCGCGCTGGAGGATCGGCACGTAGCGCGCGGTGAATCGTTCGTCCGGTTCCGTTCCGAAAAGAATGTCGATGCGCTTGACGACCACATCCACGGCCTCGGACTCGAAATCGCCGCTCGCCATCTCGTCGATGTCGACGATCAGCGACGTCAGCGGCTTCAGCCATGCGAAGAATGCGTCGTCGCTCACCAGACGCAGCAGATGTCCGGGACTCGAAACCGGCTCGACGTCGCGCGTGTAGTCGTCTTTCGTGGCGTGAATCAGCGCGCGATGCAGCGGAATGAGCGCCTTCGAGAGCTCGCGGAGCGTGGCACGCAGCTCCGCCCGCTCGGGGTCGTCAGGAGTGTGCATCGTGCGGGCTCCTCAAAAAAATCACGCCTCCACGGTTGGCTGGGGAAGGGTGGGGCAGGCAGTAGCCAACCGTGGAGGCCATGAAAGCTTGCTGAGCTTCGAGGCCGCAAGTCTACCGCAAGTAGTGTGCCGTGTTGCAACAACGCGAAGCGGGTCTTACAATGCGCCGCCTCTCGCGGCCGGAATGCAAATCGCGCGACGGCCGTTAGAGACCTCCGCTCGCACCCATAGCTCAATTGGATAGAGCATCTGACTACGGATCAGAAGGTTGGTGGTTCGAATCCTCCTGGGTGCACCAATTCAAATGAAACGCCGACGGCGGGCAGGCAGCCCGCCGTCGTATCTTTGACAGATGAATCCGGCGCAGTGGCAGAAAGAAGCGATGGATGCCGCGTTTGCGCTTGCCGAGGAGGCTGCGGCCGATGGGGAGATCCCGATCGGCGCGGTCGTCGTCGATCGGGACGGAGCGATCATCGGACGCGGGCGCAATCGCCGCGAGTCGGGTGATCCGCTCGGTCACGCCGAGCTGTTCGCGATTCGCGAAGCAGCGGAGCGGATCGGCGACTGGCGCCTCGAAGGAACGTCGATGGTGGTGACGCTCGAGCCGTGCGCGATGTGCGCGGGCGCGCTCGTCAACGCACGCGTCGCGCGGCTGATCTTCGCCGCCTACGATCCGAAGGCAGGCTTCTGCGGTTCCCTCGGCAATCTCGTGCAGGACGCGCGACTGAATCACCGGCTCGAAGTCGAAGGCGGCTTCGAGGAGGAACGATCGCGCGAGCTGCTGCAGAATTTCTTTCGTCAATTGCGCGCCCGCGACCGAACGGAGAGGTGGCAGAGTGGTTGAACGCGGCGGTCTCGAAAACCGTTATACCTTTACGGGTATCGGGGGTTCGAATCCCCCCCTCTCCGCCATTTGGTCGCGCGAACAATCCGGCATGAGCCGGAGAGATGGCCGAGTGGCTTAAGGCGCACGCTTGGAAAGCGTGTGTACGTTAATCGCGTACCGTGGGTTCGAATCCCACTCTCTCCGCCAGATTCATCGTCAACAGATTCCTCCCTCCTCACGTCTCATCCTCAGATGAAAGCGATCGCTGTCTTCGCGCTCATCGCGACGATCGCGTGCAGCGCCGATGCCGCGCGTCGTCGTGTCGTGAGCAGCGGTCCGCCTTCCTGGAGTGCGCAACTCTCTGCGACATCGGTGACTTCATCGTCGCGACTCGCACTCGCGTGGACTGCGTTGAATCGCGCGCTCGATCACTACGCGATCAACGCAATCGAAACAGCGGGCGGTCCGCCGCTCTCCTTCACTGCAGCGAGCAACGCGACATCGCTCGAGCTCACGCGACTCGAATCGGGCACGCAGTACCGCGTCGAGATTCGCGCGTGCATCGACGCCGCGTGCGCGTCATCGATCGCCGCCGATGCGAGCACGCTCGCCACGACGAGCGACGAGTACTGGCAGATTCGCGGTACGGGCAGCAGTTTCAGCACCGCCGCGAGAATCGTGAGCGACGGCAACACGAAACCGTTCGCGATTCGCTGGGAGAGCGAAGCCGGTGCATCACTCGCCGGCACGACACAGCTCTACTACGACCCAAACAGCCCGAGCGAGAAGGGAATCAAGATCGCGACGTCGTCGGATCCGTCCGCGAGCTTCACATCGATCTCCGGCTTCGGATTTCTGCGCGGCGATTCGTCCGGTCACATGGGAACCGGCCCCGCGACGTTTCAAGTCGTGCCGCTCGCAACGGGGAAGATCCGCATCTTCTGGGAATCGACCGACGCCGACGGCAAAGCACGCATCTACTCGCGCGACAGCGTCGACGGCTGGACCGGCCGCGATTTCAACTCCGGCGCAGCGACGCAGTGTCAGGAGCAGGACGTCGCCGCCGGTGGTGCGTGCGCAGCCACGCTGCTCGTCGGCGTGCAAGGCGACGCGATCAACGGCAATCCGAAAATCAAAGAAGCGCGTCAGCTGAAGATCGGCGTTCCGCTGCTCGATGCGTGGACGTGGAACGAAGCGCCCGGAACGTTCATGGTGCTCACCGAGCATCTCGTCGATCAGAGTTGCAGCACGTCATTCTTCAACGCCGGATTCGCGTTGTGGGACGGCACGAAATGGAACGTGCAATACGCGGCGAACGGCTGTCCGAAATTGATTCCGGACCTGCAGGCGCCGATGCCCGTGCACATCGGCGGCGCGCGCTACAAGCTCTATTTCAATCAGAACATCAACAACAGCGGCAACGCCGGCGTGTTCAAGCCGCTGCGCATGCTCTACGCCGACGGCGCCGCGACCGGCAATCCATCGACCGTCGAGTTCGAAGACTGGGAAACGATCGATCGCGCACGCACGGTCCACGTGCGCTGGCCAAGCGGCATCGAGCTCACCGGCGTCGAGACGAGTCAGTTCGACGATTTTCAGGTGTGGATGCCCACGCGCGATCCGTCGCTGCAGATCATCTACTCGAACATGGCGTGCCCGAACAACGGCTGCGGCCCGCCGTTCCTCGGCATGGCGACGCTGCTCAATCCTTAGAACGCGGGGGCGGTGGATGGAATCCGAACTTCGGGTCGGATGAACCGAACTTTGGGTCGGACGAACCGAACTTTGGGTCGGATGAACCGAACTTTGGGTCAGATGAACAAAACTTTGAGTCGGCTGAACAAAACTGTGGGTCGGATGAACAAAACTGTGCGTCGAATGAACAAAACTGTGAGTCGGATGAACAAAACTGTGCGTCGGATGCATAGAACTTTGAGTCGGGTGAACAAAACTGTGGGTCGGATGAATAGAACTTTGAGTCGGGTGAACAAAACTGTGGGTCGGATGCATAGAACTTTGGGTCGGATGAACCGAACTTTGGTCGGATGAACCGAACTTTGGGTGAACTTCACGGGAAGGATTGCGTTCCGCGATGCGTTGCGCATCGAGTTCAACGGGCCGCCCGCTGGGATGAGCCCGGGTCCTGTGCAGCAGGAGCACCGAACCTCGTCAGGTCCGGAAGGAAGCAGCGATAAGGTGCGACCCTGTGTGACACAGTCCGGCCTGGGCTCTTCCGAGCGGGTGGTTTCGCTTTAGACTTCGCCACGAAAAATGTCCTACCAGGCACTGGCGCGCAAATACCGTCCACAATCGTTTCGCGACATCATCGGACAGGAGACCGTCGTCCGAACGCTGCAGAACGCGATTCAGGACCAGCGGATCCATCACGCGTATCTCTTCTCCGGCGTCCGCGGTGTCGGCAAGACGACGGCCGCGCGCATTCTCGCGAAGGCGCTGAATTGCGTGCAGGGTCCCGCGACCGAGCCGTGCAACAACTGCACGATCTGTCAGGAGATCACCGAGGGCATCGATCTCGACGTGCGGGAGATCGACGCTGCGACATACACCGGCGTCGACAACGTGCGCGAGCTGCGCGAAGTCACGCAGTTCCAGCCGGCGCGCGATCGCTACCGCGTCTTCATCATCGACGAAGCGCACATGCTCTCCACCGCGGCGTGGAACGCGCTGCTCAAAGTGATCGAGGAGCCGCCACCGCACGTGATCTTCATGTTTGCGACCACCGAGATGCACAAGGTGCCGCAGACCATCATCTCGCGCGTGCAGCGGCAGATCCTGCGCAAGATCACGCTCGATGAGCTCATCACGCGGCTCGCGCAGATCTGCGAAAGCGAAGGCATCACCGCCGATCGCAAAGCGCTCGAGATCGTCGCGCGACGCGGCGAAGGCAGCGTGCGCGATTCGCTCTCGCTGCTCGATCAGATCATCGCGTTCAGCGGCCGCACGATCACCCCGATCGACGTCGCCACGATCCTCGGCCTCTCCGATCCTGTGTTCTTCTCGCGCATCGTCGGCCTCATCGCGGAAGGCGATCACGCGGGTGTGCTCGACGCGCTGCAGGAGGCGTCGGAGGCCGGCCGCGACTTCCGCATGCTCTATCGCGACCTCCTCAACTTCGTACGCAGTCTGCTGTTGATCGCGGGCGGCGCGAACGAAGCGATGCTCTCCGCGCAGCCGGAAGATCTCGAGACGATGCGCGCGGCCGCGGAGAAATTTTCGTACAGCGAGCTGCTGCGCATCGCGAACCTGCTGCTGCGCGACGATGAGACCGTGAACAAGGCCGAGCATCAGCGCCTCGCCGTCGAGATCGCGCTGCTCAAGGCGACGACGTTCCCGCGTCTGCGCAGCGTCGAAGAAGCGCTCGCGGGCGGCGCGACAACGCAAGTCAGCGCGAAGCAAGTGAGCGCGCCGCGCGCGAAATCGACGTCGGCCGCGACCAACACCGCTGCTGATCCGTCTGCGTTCCTCACCCTGCTGCAAAAGAAACGTCCGCTCCTCGCCGGCTACGCGACGGGCGCGAAGCAGTCGCGCAAAGAAGGCAATCGCCTGATCCTCTCGTTCGACGACGTTCATCTCGCGGAGCCGCTGCTCGATGCGCGAGCGGCGCTTTCCGAGATCGCCTCCGAAGCTTTCGGTGGAACGATCGAGGTCGTGATCGAGACTGCGGGCGAGAAATCGGAAGGACGCCGCGAAGAAGACAAGCCCTCCGCATTGCGCGACGATCCGGTGCTGAAAGCATTTCAGAAGCACCTCGGCGGAGAGTTGCTGAAGGAGAATCGATGAACCCGAAAAAAATGATGCAGCAGGTGCAGCAGATGCAGGCCGCCATGCAGCAGCGGATGAACGAGCTGCACGTCGAAGGCAGCGCCGGCGGCGGCATGGTCAAGGCGACGATGAACGGCCAGAAAGAGCTCCTCGGCGTCGTCATCGACAAAGAAGCCGTCGATCCGAACGACGTCGAAATGCTGCAGGACCTCGTGAAAGCGGCCGTGAACGAAGCATCGCGCAAAGTCGATGAAGAAATGCAGAACACGCTCGGCTCGATGACGGGCGGGATGAAGATCCCGGGACTCTTCTGATTCGTGACTGCCCCCCCCCTCGCCAACCTGATCAACGAGCTGACCAAGCTTCCCGGCATCGGGGGCAAGTCGGCGTCGCGACTCGCCTACCACATCCTCAAACACTCGGCAGCTGAAGCGGAAGCGCTCGCGACGGCCATCGTCGAGGTCAAGGCGAAGATCTTTCGCTGCTCGATCTGCAACAACATGACGGACGTCGAGCCATGCGCAATCTGCAGCGATCCGCGGCGCGATGCGTCGTCGATCTGCGTCGTCGAAGAAGCGTTCAACATCGCGACGATCGAACAGACGCGCGATTTCAAAGGCGTCTACCACGTGCTCCTCGGCGCGCTTTCGCCACTGAAAGGAATCGGTCCGCAGGACATCGACGTCGAAGGGCTGCTCGAGCGCATGCGGAGCGGCGACATCCGCGAAGTCATCATCGCCACGAACCCGAACGTCGAAGGCGAAGCGACGGCGCTGTACATCGCGCAACAGCTCAAACCGCTCGGCGTGCGCACGACGCGACTCGCGTTCGGCCTTCCCGTCGGTGGCGATCTCGAGTATGCGGATCAGGTCACGATGGCGAAGGCGCTCGAAGGGCGGCGAGAGATTTGACGAGGGCCGATCCCTCGACTCGCTGCGCTCGCTCGGGATTGAGTCCTGGGGCGCCAGAGAGATTTGAGTCGCGCCTAAGTCGAGCCCTGTGCTATACATCTTTGTCCCCGTCCATGGGAAAAGACACGGTGAAAAATGGCCGCTCCTGATCTCGTCATGTACGAGGAGGAGTACCAGCAGATCAAGGACATCCTCCACCGTCTGCAGGTCGACTCCAACTCGAAGATCGTCTTCCTGGTCGATAAGAACGGCCAGCAGATCGCCGCGCAGGGCGACATGCGCGGCGTCGACGCTACGTCGCTGGCGTCGCTGACTGCCGGAAACGTCGCTGCCACGGACGGTCTGGCAAAGCTCATCGGCGAGAAAGAGTTCTCGATCCTCTTTCATGAGGGCGAGCGCGACAACATCCACATTTCGCTCGTCGCCCAGCGCGTGATCCTCGTCGTGATCTTCGACGAGAAATCCTCTCTCGGACTAGTGCGCCTGCGCGTGAAAAAAGCGTCGCAGGAGCTGGAGCGGACGTTTGAGGTACTGCTGCGGAAATCGGAGGCGGAGCGCGGCTCGATGGCGAATCGCTTCGATTCACCGTTCGCGGAAATCACGGACGAAGATATCGACAGCCTGTTCAGCGAATAGTCGCCCATGACGTTCATCAACTACGCCGCGCGCGAGATCAACTGCAAGATCGTCTACTACGGCCCCGGTTTGTGCGGCAAGACGACGAATCTGCAGTGGATCTACGACAAGACGAATCCGCAGGCGAAGGGCAAGCTGATCTCGCTCGCCACGGAAACCGACCGCACGCTCTTCTTCGACTTCCTCCCCCTCGACCTCGGCACCGTCCGCGGCTTCAAGACGCGCTTTCATCTCTACACCGTTCCCGGACAGGTTTTCTACGACGCATCGCGCAAGCTGATCCTCAAGGGCGTCGACGGCGTCGTGTTCGTCGCCGACTCGCAGGAAATGCGCATGGAAGCGAACCTCGAGTCGCTCCAGAATCTCGACAAGAACCTCAAAGAGCAGGGCTACGAACTGAAGTCGATCCCGTACGTTCTGCAGTTCAACAAACGCGATCTCCCCAGCGCGCTCCCGCCCGACGCGATGTACCAGCAGCTCAATTTCAAAGGCGAGCCGACGTTCGAAGCCGTCGCGATGAACGGCACTGGCGTGTTCGATACGCTGAAAGCGGTCGCGAAGCTGGTGCTGACGGAGTTGAAGAAGAAGTAGGGGGTTTCAGTTCTCCTGGCAGTTCATCCCGAAGCGCGG
>DATKFO010000387.1:0-4501 GCA_035544355.1 Thermoanaerobaculia bacterium | reverse complement strand
GGTTCTCGATCAACGCGTAGAGCAAGTACGCCGCCGGCTCGGGTACTACAAACTCAAACATCATGCGCTGTCCGTAGTTGAAAATCTGCGCGTCGTAAACCTTGTTCAGCCAGCGATAGATGCCGCGGATGTGTCCCTTGGGAGCGTCGGTGTTCTGCAGCTTGTGCGAGTTGATCTCCTCGACCTGCTCGAGGACGCGCACCCGCCGCTCCTCGCGCACGCGTTCGCGGATCCGCTCCGAGGTCTTGTCCGTGACTTCACGCGAGTAGGTCACTGCCTTGCGCTGCGTCTCCTCGGTCGATGTCGAGAAGCCCGTGTTCAGGCTCGCGCTGAAGCTGACGGCCGGGCCATACGAGCCGCTGACCTGCAGGCCCGCTTCGAGCTGGAACTGGCTCTGCACGGTCTTGCTGGCCTCGTTTTGCATCTCGTTGCGCTCCGTGCTCTGGAGGTCGCGCTCCTTTTCCGTCTCGCGTTCACTCTCGACGGTCGTGATCTCCTCGCGCAGGTTGAGGCGGCGATGCTCGCGCTCGCGGGTCTCGCCCATCAGCACGTTCTCCACGTGCGCGAACTCCGCGAGCTCGTAGGCTTTCAATTTCTGGCGGACGATCAGCAAGTCGCCGAGGCCCGCCTTGTACTGGCAGGGGATGCGGCTCGGGAGCGTGGAGACGTTGATCTGCCCGCTGCTCTGGCCGTACGTCGCGGCGAACATCTGTGCATCGAGGTGTCCGCCGCCGAAGGCGATCACCCTTCGCGGCGAGGCCGCGGCGGGTACGGACTCCGACAATTTCGAGATCTGCGTCTCGAAGAGCGTGACCATGGCGAACGGATTCACCTTCTGCGGGTCGACGTTCAGTTCCTGGAGAACGGCCTTGGTCTCGTTCGTGAGGATCGCGGCGGACTGCGAGGAGAGCGAGATCTCCGGCTTTGTCGTCGACAGGCCGCTGCGGGCCGCGATCTCGCGCGGGGCCAGCTCGAGCTTCGGCAGCTCCGTCTTCTTCGGGTCTTGGCGCTCGCTTACGAGCTGCGCGACGTGCGCTTCGAGAACGGCGATGCGGGGATCGCAGTTGCCCGGCACCTTGCCCTTCTGCGCCCCGCGCGGCGCAGACTGCAGCGCCTCCGGACGGCTGAGGATCTGCGTCAGCTCCTCGTGCGCCGCCGCGAGGCGCTCGAGCTTCTCGCGGCGCACCCGCACCTCGTCCGGCTCCCGGACCGGGACCGGAGTGATCACCGGGTCCTTGGGCTGTTCGCGCGGACGGGTTAGCTCGGAGATGACCACGACCGTGCGGCCGAGGTATTCGCCGAGAGTCTCGTCGCTCTTCAGCAGATTGGAATTCGCTGCCGTCTCGCGGAGCAGGTGCAGCAGCTTGATGGCGTGCACGACGTCGTCGCGGCGGCGCCTCACGTTCGCGTCGCCCATGGCGTCGGCAAACACGGTCTCGGCCAGGCGCTCGGCGCTCTCGCGGAACGGCGCCCCGTTCGCGAGGTCCGCGACGGTCTGGCCATAGGCCACGTTCACGAACGCGGGGACGTCGAGGTCCTTCAGTGGCTTCGCGCTGTTGTCCTCGACCCAGCGGGCGAGGAGCGTCAGGTCGAGCGGGAGCGACGTGATCTTCGGGACGTAACGGTTCGACTGTTGAAAGCCCACCGCGGTCTGGCGGATCGCGTCGCGCGTCCGCTGTTCGAGAGACATCGCGAAGAACTGCTGCGCCAGAGGGGGGACCGCGCCGGTGACCGAATACTCGATTGTGCGTGCCTTGACGACGTCCTTCTTCTGCTTCTTTGCCGGCTCCCGCACGGCCATGAAACGAAATACCTGCTCGTCTCGCATGGAGCCTCCGTTGTCTTGAAGGGACGAGTTTACGGAAATCGGGCGAAAAAACAAAAATGGGCTGCCGTCCCGGTGTATCGTTGCCCGCGCCGGAGGAGCGGCCTTGAGCGTGACAGAGGCGGCCTCCTCGCAAGCGAGCGACGGCAGTTAGCACGCCGGCCTGTCACGCCGGAGGTCGCCCCTTCGGCTCACCAAGCCATCTGATTCTCGCCGCCTGGTGGCGTTTCGTTTCTGCGGAACGCTTTCAGAAAATTGCAATTCGCACGGTCTGCCGTATTTCGCAGCTTTCAGCAGTGAATCGTGTTTGCCAGCGTTTGCTAGACTGATGAACGAGGTGACCGATGCCCACATCCACGCTGACCAGTGACGGCCAGACCACGGTGCCGAAAGAGGTGCGTGAAGCGCTGCATCTGGAAGAAGGCTACAAGCTGACGTGGGAAGTCCGCGACGGAAAACTCGAGGTGACGTGGGAAATGGGCGGCGGAAACGTCGAGGCAACGACCGATCGTCCGGCATTCTGGCGCTGGGAAGGATTCATCAAGGTTGGCCCGGGCGATGTCGTTGACGATGTGGCGAAGGCACGCGAGCTCGAAGGACGAAGCTGAGTTGCCTCACGTCTCTTCGCGATCGTTATGCACGATCAATTTTGGACTGCGGCGATCGCAATCGCGCTTTTTGACAGTTTTCGCTCGAACTGTACAAAAGCGGCGACTGCGGTCGCCGCAGTCCACAAATCTACTTGCAGTCCTGCACGATCTTGTTGGCTGCCTCGATCACTTCCTTCGAAGACTCGATGAGGCGAAGGTTCCGGCCGGCATTCGCGCCGCTCGATCCCGTCACTTGAATGGTGGTTTTGCCGCCGGGGCTCGTGACGAGCACGGACAATTCATCGGTCAGGCTGGAGCCCCACCGAATGCTCTTCATGCCCGGGCGGTAATTGTGCTCGGCCTTGAAGAAGCCCGACTCCTTGTTCACCTGCTCCGGCGTGTAGCTCATCGACGTTGCGATTCCCAGCGCACAATCGAACGCCGCGGCGGCGTCTTCTCGAGTCCGTAGTTTTGTAAGGCTGAACTGTTGCGCAAGCGATCACGGTGACACTCAACAAGCCGACGAGAATCGTCCTCATCTTGACCTCCTGTCGTGCGTCTATTCTTGATTCTCGCCAGCTATGCAGAACTCGCGACCCAAAGCGGCGGCATGGCCGCGCGCACTCCACGTCATAGCTCGCGCAAGCGTCGTTCGAGGAAGCGCCGTTCCGGCTCCTGCTTCGTGAGCGCGAGCGCGCGTTCGTACGCTGCGCGTGCTTCCGCGGCGTTGCCAAGTCGCCGCAAGAGATCCGCGCGCGCTGCGTAAGCAAGGTGATAGTCGACGAGCTCGCCGCGTCCGAGGATTGCGTCGATCAACGTGAGTCCTGCGGCGGGACCGTCGCGCATCGCGATCGCGGCGGCGCGATTCAATTCGACGACCGGCGAGCCGTCGTTGCGTAGCAGCAAGTCGTACAAGCCGACGATCTGCGCCCAATCGGTCTCCGCGGCGACACGTGCCTCCGCGTGCACCGCAGCGATCGCAGCCTGCAGTGTGTACGGACCGAATCGACGCGAGCGCAGCGAGCGCTCGACGAGCGAAGCACCTTCGTCGATGAGCGCGCGATCCCACTTCGTTCGATCCTGTTCGTCGAGCAAGATCAAATCGCCGGACGAAGACGTTCGCGCAGCGCGTCGCGATTCGTGCAGCAGCATCAGCGCGAGCAAGCCGATCACTTCCGGCTCCGGCAGCAACTCGACGAGCAGGCGCCCGAGGCGGATCGCTTCCGTCGACAAATCGACGCGCGTCAGCGACTCGCCCGACGACGCTGCGTAGCCTTCGTTGAACACGAGATAGATCACGCGCAGCACGACGTCGAGCCGCGACGGCAACTCCTCCGCGGGCGGCACCTGATACGGAATCTTCGCGTCGCGGATCTTCGTCTTCGCGCGGACGATGCGCTGCGCGAGTGTCGGCGCCGGCGTGAGGAACGCGTGCGCAATCTCCTCAGTCGTCAGGCCGCACACTTCACGCAGCGTGAGTGCGATCTGTGCGTCCGGCGGTAAGGACGGATGGCAGCAGGTGAAGATGAGCCGAAGGCGGTCATCGCCGACGCTGTCGTCTTCCCACGCTGTCTCCGATTCGACAGGCGGCTCGCCCGCATCTTCGAGCGGACGCAATCGCGCGAGCTTGCGCAGATGGTCGATGCCTTTGAATCGTCCGACGGACACGAGCCACGTCCTTGGATTTTCCGGAACGCCCTCGGTCGCCCAGCGCTCGAGCGCGATGCGGAAAGCCTCATGCATCGCCTCCTCGGCGCGATCGAAATCGCCGAGGAGGCGGATCAGCGTGGCGAAGATGCGGCGCGACTCGGTGCGGTAAATGGTGTCGATCACCGCCTCGATGCCGGCCGCATCGCCGCTCATCCTCGCGGCATCTCCTCGAAGTGATCGAACGCGCGCACTTCGATGCCGCCGCCGAAGTAACGGCCGACGTAGCCGCCCGGATGCTTGAGCGCGATCTGCACCGCTTCGTCCATGTCCTTCGCCTCGATCATGAAGATCGCGCCGATCGGCTCGTTCGTGTCCACGTACTGGCCGTCGGTGAGGTACGGCTTGTCGTCGCTGCCGCCGCGGATCGTTTTCGCAG